>JBMCIT010000001.1:0-33625 GCA_048616715.1 Tangfeifania sp.
TAAAAAAAGGGAGCCGTTGCTCCCTTGCTGTTTAATACTTATCTCTAAAAAAAATGCACGAAATAATTTAGTCTGAATTTTCTGAAATTTCAGTTAATCTTTTAAACCATAACCTGTTCCCTACACTGTAATAAGTATCCTGTATATCAGGGTTTTTACGCAACTCTTCGGCAGTATACGGGAAAATCAGGAACTCGCCCCAAAAAACCCAATCAGCGAAAAAGCCAGATTCCATGCCGAAAAAGCAGTATATAATATTCTTAACAGCTTCCCGGAAGGTTTTTTTGAAGTAGTATATATTTCACCGGTAGAGGTTCAAAATGAAGTGCTTTCAAACAGCAGCAATTCAACTTCTTTGGGATTGCAATTTTTGTTCAGAAAAAAAATAACACCGGATGCGTATTTCGAAAAACTTTTAAAAAGGCAGGTAATTGACCGGCTGACAAACATTAATGAATTACCCGAAAAAGTATTTACAGCAGCCACCAAAAGTTATGTGCCAAATAATTTTCAATAAAAAAAGGGCAGTTGCCTGCCCTTCAAACCTGTTTAAAATTTTTATTACGGCTTTTCAAAAATTGAATTGTCAATCGGGGTGCCAAATTTCAGGTCTTTGAAATTAATAACAGCAGAACCCATTGGCGATTTCGACTCAATTTTGGTGGCCACTTTCACACCGTCAACTTCCTTGTAGTCACTCATTACCTGCTCAATAGTTACTTCCTCGCCCTGGGCGTCTACCTTGCTGGTTACTTTTTTTACGAGGTAATCCTCGGTTCCGATGTAGTAATTTTTTTCCACACCTTTGTCGTCGGTAAGTTTAATGTTGAATACTTCATCGTCGCCCAAAAATTCTTTCCCGAGCAACTCTGCCGTATATCCCTTTTTTTCGTAATTGTACAGTTCTCCGTCGATATCGGCCTGCTCCATGGCTTGTTCCAGTTGCGGGCCCGATAATTCCTGCGGCTGCGAACCACCACCGGGAACAATCATCCAGCCTTTTTCACCATTGTAGGCCTGCACCATTGTTTGCCCCTGCACTTCCATTTCCATCCTGAATTTGTTGGGGCGTTTCATTTTAATTTCCATCGGAATTTCCATTCCCATCTGGCTGACAATGGCCGTGATTTCATAAGTTTCCATTTCGAGCAATTCATCCTGCCCAATTGCTTCAAAGTACTTGTTTAAAACATCCTGCATTGTCTGGGCATTTACCACGTTTGCTGAAACTGCAAACAGCAGGATAATAAAAGTTACGAGTGTTTTTTTCATTGTGTTGAATTTTGAATTTTAAAAATTTCAGTGTTAAATCATCAGGTTTTAAATAAATTAGTAACCCTTTATGTTCAAAATTACAAAAACCATCCACTAATTCATTTAAAATCAGAAATAGATTTCTGCAAAAATGCCGGAAAACGGCACTCCCCGTTCAATGAGCAAATCGGGCACTTCGACAACCATAATTGCGCTCCCGCAAATAAAATGAAATCCTTCAAGTTCAGTCAAAGAACCGGTTACCCGTCCGGGAAATGTATTGTATGACGAATCCTTTGATTAGTACCGCACATAATTACCGGTCAATGCCCATTCCAGTTCATTTTCAAAATAAAACTGATTGAGAAACCGCACTCAGTGTATCAGTTTTTTATTTCCCTGTAAGCTTATATTCTTTTCGGGTTTTCTGCTTCCATTTCAAGCTGGCCCATTCATATTCACCGATTCACAAACGAAAAGGTAACCACCAGGTTATCGGTGGAATTCACGTGCATGTTTTTTACTTTGTAATAAACTTTCAGCTGGTTCGTAACGGCTACCTGGTCTGAATTTCCTGTCAATTCGACCGGAGTTACGTGGTGCGCTTTCAAAACCAGAGACTTCGGCGCATCGAACCCAACACCCGGCTGCACCAATTCAAGTTCATAATCAACATCTGAATTGTTTTCAATTTCAACAATCCGAACGTCGCCATTGGCGAGTCCCAGCGGTGAATCTTCAATATGCAGCGATGCAAAGAACAGTGGTTCCAGAATTGTGGATGCACCCATAAGCGTATTTTCAAAATATACGGCAGTGCGCTGGCTAAAAAGGGCATCTTTTATTCCGCTCAGTGTTTTGCTTTTTGAGAATACAAGCGTCATCGGGCGGTGCGTTTTGTCCAAATCGTACGACATTCCAATGGGAGAATGCACATCGGAGTTTCCAAACATGGTGAGATCTTTTTCGGCGGCCCAGTCAATGGCTTCCGGGTAATACTCTTTTGAATTGTAAACTTCAATTCCATGGAGTAAATCCTGGTTCAGCAACCGCGTGTGATCTTCCCACCAAAGGGTTGTATCAGGCTGCTGTGCTTTCCAGCCGGGATGGTTCCAAAAAATAAATGCTCCCTGGTCACGTGCTTCCTGAAGTGCATCAAATACATCGTCACGTTCCAAAAGATTGGCATTTTTAATAAATAAAGCATTCAGATGCCCGGGTGGCATACTTCGGGTAATTTCGGCCGCCCTGACCAGTATAACCCCCAATTTATCTGCCAGCGGCTCTGCAATTTCATACGAACGGTTATGATCGGACACTACATCTTTTGAATGTGGGCGGTATTCAATATGATCGGATATGGCAATTATGTCGAGTCCTTCCTGCCACGCCTCTTCCACCCGAACAGTAGGCCATACTGTTCCGTCGGAAAAAACAGTGTGGGTATGAAAATCGCCTTTCAGGGTTTGATAACCCGGAATATCAGGGATATCAATGATTTTCCGCAACTGTGAAAAGACCGGCCCCGTACAAACCAGTAAAAAATAAATCAGAAGTAAAATATAATTCTTTCGCATTGCTTTTAAAGTTTAAAAAGTTACCTCTTTTCGAGACAATAAATATCTGAGTTTTTATTCAACTCAATGCTATAAAGGGTATTAAAAATTTATATTTTGTGAAGGAATGATTAAATTTAACGAAAATACAGCAATCTTTTTAATTTTTTTAAAAAGAAACTTGTATCAGACCAATTAAATTTTAATCTTTGTTAGCAATATCAAACTATGGAAAAATTCTTTAAACATAACGGTAACCAGAGCCAGGGTGTTGAACAAAAAAAAATCAACCATAAAAAGCAAATAATACGGCACCTCTACTTTCGTGGTTCCATGTCGAACTCCGAACTTTCGAAAGTTATTAAACTGAGTACCCCAAAAATAAACAGTTTACTGATTGAACTTATAAAAGACGGATTGGTAAATGAACTTGGCCGCGGGGATTCCAGCGGGGGAAGACGGCCGAATATTTACGGGCTGGTAGAAAATGGTTTTTATATAGCGGGAATCACCATAAATATCAACCGAACCATAATTTCAATATTCAACAGCAACAATAAAGAGATAGCAGAACCCCGGTATTTCCCGATAAAAATGCAACCGGATTTTAATATATTTCGCCAGGTAAATGAAAAGCTGGATGAAGTACTGAAAAAATACAACATCGACCGGAAGAATGTATTAGCGGTGGGCCTCGAGCTTCCGGGACTGATCAACCAGAAAAAAGGTATCAATATCACTTATTTCCCTGAAATTATAAACTTTTCTGATGAGCTGATAAAAGTTTTCAGCATGCCGGTTTATTTCAGTCACGATTCAAAACTGCGTGCTTTTACCGAGCAGCATTTTGGGCTGGCCCGAAACAAAAAAAACGTGCTGATGCTGCAGGCCGACTGGGGTTTGGGGCTCGGGATAATTATCAACGGAAAGCTTTATCCCGGGAAATCCGGCTACTCCGGTGAATTTGGCCATCTACCCATTGTTGATAACGGAATACTTTGCAGTTGCGGGAAACAAGGCTGCCTCGAAACCATTGTTTCGGCAACAGCCATTGCACGCATTGCGCAACAGGGAATTAAAGGAGGCACATCCTCGCTTATCAGCGAATTAATTGACAACCAAATCGATAAAACAGATATCACAACAGTAATTGAAGCCGCTAACCGTGGAGACCAGTTTGCCATTTCCATTTTATCGGATGTTGGTTACTGGCTGGGTAAAGGCATTGTTTACCTCATACAAATTTTTAATCCTGAACTGATAGTGCTCGGAGGCCGTGTGGCAGAAGCAAAGCAATTTATTACAGCTCCCATACAGCAGGCAATTAACACATTCAGCAACCGCGACATCAGCAACGATACAGAGATTAAATTTTCAGAACTCGGCCAGCTTGCCGGCCCGATGGGGGCAGCAGCTTATGCACTCGACAGAATGGCCGCAGAAAAGAAGTAACCCAGGCCTGTAATTATTGTTTGAAACTCAAATGGTAATTTCACTTTAAAACGAAAAAGATAGTAAGTGCCAATTAAAAAAAAGCAGAATCCATGAAATTAAATTTTACGAAAGCAGAAGAGGCATTTTTCAACGAATCGAAGCTAAAAAACATTACAACCCGGCTGCCCTATATTGCGGTCGACAGTTTTCCGAAACTGGGGTTGCTCTCAGCAATCAGCTTTCTCGAGTGGGCCTCTGAAAACCCTGATGGAGTGGTTTCTTTACCTACCGGGAAAACAGCCCAGTATTTTTTGCAGTTTACCCACCTGCTGCTCGAAAACTGGGGCAATAAAAAAGGAAAAGACATTCTGGAAAAATATGGCCTGAAAAATTTGAAAAAACCTGAACTCAAAAACCTGCAGTTTGTGCAAATGGGCGAATTTTATCCCATCGATTCTGAACAACACAACAGTTTATATAATTTTGTCCAAAAAAATTACATCGAAGGATTTGGGCTCGATCCTAAAAAAGCCCTGCTGATAGATTCAAATTCAATTCAATTGGCCGACAATAAAACGTACAGCGAAGTTTTTCCCGATTTTGAAATCGATTTATCGTTGCGCTACCGCGAGGCAAAATCCGATTTGGAGCGCCTTCAGCAGGAATCAATTTTTAAAATTGACCAGTGGTGTACCAGCTACGAAAATAAAATCAGGGAAAAAGGAGGCATCGGTTATTTTCTCAGCGGAATAGGCCCGGACGGCCACATTGCATTTAACACCCGCGGCACCCAGCATTTTTCTCCTGCACGGCTTACCGAAACAAACTTTGAAACACAGGCAGTTACTGCAACCGATCTTGGCGGGATTGAAGTTTCGAGAAAAAGACTGGTAATTACCATCGGCCTCGGAACACTGGGTTACAATCCCGAAAACAAAGCCATTATTTATGCAGCCGGCGAAGCAATTGCCGAAACAATTAAAAATTCTCTTGAAAGTGAACCCAATGTGCTTTATCCTGCCACATCGTTGCAAAAACTGAAGAACAGCCGGTTTTTCCTCACTGACGGAGCTGCCGTAAAACTGGAGGATGCAATTGAAGATTTTTATAACAGAGGGCCATGGACACACAAAAAAACAGAGCGTGCAGTTATGGAATTGTGTGTGAAAATCAACAAATTCGGCGACAAGCTGGAACTCGATGATTTAAAAAATGACAAATACTGCAGCCGTATTCCCGGGTTGAATGAAGATACCATTCAGTCGGTAATCGATTCAATTACAGCGAAAATTGAAAAAGGCATGAAAAAAGAAACGGACCAGGTTTTTTACCATACAGGTCCGCATCACGACGATATCATGCTTGGGATTATGCCGCTCACCAACCGGCAGTCGCGCGATGCCAGCAACGAGATGCACTTTTCTGTATTAACTTCAGGATTTACAGCCGTTACCAACAATTTTCTTTACGATCTTCTTACCGACACCAAAGATCTGATGAACAAAGGAAAAATTGAAATGATTGATTATCCCGATTTTTTCAAAGACGGTTATAAATTTAAATGGGATAAAGATATATATCATTACCTGGATAACATTGCTGCCCAAAACCCGGAGGAAAAACGGCGCGGCGTTTGCCACCGGCTGGTGCGCGCCCTGGTTTCAATTTGGGGAATAAAAGATAAAAATGAATTGCGCGAAGTCATTTACGAAGTGCTTTCGTCGTTGCGAAACAGCTATGCAGGCAGCAAAAACCCGCCAAAAATTCAGAAACTAAAAGGAATGATCCGCGAGTTGGAAGAAGAACTGGTGTGGGCACACTACGGAATTATGGTGAAAAATGTGCACCACCTGCGTCTCGGTTTTTATCAAAACAATGTGATGGGCAGCCAGCCCGACATGGAAAAAGATGTACTTCCGATTCTCGAAGATTTCAGAAAATACAAACCAACTGTTGTGAGCCTGGCAATGGATCCCCAGGGAAGCGGACCTGACACGCACTACAAAGTGCTTCAGGCAATTGCCCGCGCAGTGGAAGAATGGGACAAAGAAGAAGATTTAAGCAACCTTCGAATTGTTGGTTACCGGAATGTGTGGTTCCGCTACAATCCGTGGGATGTTGAAGTAATGGTGCCTGTTTCGCTGAATGCCCTGGCTACGCTCAACAAGTCGTTCGAAGAATGCTATGTAACACAGGTGAACGCCTCGTTCCCGAGCTACCAGCACGATGGAAAATTCAGCGAACTCACCCAACGTGTGTGGTTCGAACAGCACAAACAAATTCAGTTCCTGCTCGGTAAAAACTTTTTCTACCAAAATGAATCGCCGCTATTGCGGGCCACTCACGGAATGGTTTACATCAGGGAACTGAGTGTGAAAGAATTTTTAAAAGAAGCTTCAAGTCTGGGTAAATCGATGGAAGGAATTTTTTAAAATAAAATAAATTATGAGAATACTGATTCATAAAGACTACCAGCAGTTAAGTAAATGGACTGCCCGTTACATTGCCGGCAAAATCAATGAATTCAATCCAACACCCGATAAACCTTTTGTTTTGGGACTCCCAACCGGATCTTCGCCGGTTGGTGTTTATACCGAACTAATTGAGCTTGTTAAACAGGGAAACCTTTCGTTTAAAAATGTTGTCACTTTTAACATGGATGAGTATGTTGGAATTCCGGAAGATCATCCACAGAGTTATCACTATTTCATGGATGAAAATTTATTCAATCACATCGATATTCCACGCGAAAATATTAATATTTTAAACGGAAATGCAGCCAATCTAAATAAAGAATGCGAAGCATACGAGCAAAAAATAAAAGATGCGGGCGGTATCCACCTGTTCCTCGGAGGAATTGGCCCTGACGGGCACATTGCATTTAACGAACCAGGATCCTCACTGAGTTCAAAAACACGCATAAAAACGCTGACCTACGATACCATTCTGGCCAATTCGCGGTTTTTCGACAATGACATCAGCAAAGTACCGAAAACCGCACTCACGGTTGGTGTCGGCACAGTAATGCAGGCCAGGGAAGTAGTAATTATTGTAAATGGCTACAATAAAGCCCGGGCGCTTCAAAAAGTGGTGGAAGAGGGCATTAATCACATGTGGACAGTGTCAGTTTTACAAATGCATCCGAAAGGAATGATTGTATGCGACGACGATGCAACCATGGAACTGAAAGTTGGAACAGTAAAGTATTTTAAGGATATTGAAAAGGAAGAACTGTAATTAAAACTGCCCTTCCTTACGCGGAGGGCAGTTTTTAATAATCCCGAATTGATGGGTGCAATTTGCACCTGCGAAAAATACATTTTCTTTTTACCTGCAACAAAATTATGCCTTTCAAAATGCATATATTTTAAAACATTTAAAATTATTTGAAAAAATATTTATACACCCGGAGCAGGGCAAAAATAATAACCAGCGTAAAAATGATTGCTGCACCCGATGGAATATCCAAAAAGTAGGAAATAAACAAACCCGAAATGGTTCCGATAAATGCAAAAAGCGAAGCGAGAAGCAGCATTTTCAGAAAATCTTTGGTAAACAAATTGGCCGTGGCCTGCGGAATAGTAAGCAGTGAAAGAATCAGAATGATTCCAACCACACGTATATTCAACACCACAGTAAGTGCAATAAGTGTAATGGTTAGATAGTTGAACAAAGTTACCGGAAGTCCGGCTGCGCGGGCAAATTCCTCATCAAAGGCTATGTACAGAATTTTCCGGAAGAAAAACACAAAAAAAAGTATTATCAGCACATTCAGGGCAAACATCCACAACAGTTCAGAGATGGTAACGGTGAGGATATTTCCGAAAAGATAGCTCATTAAGTTGGGCGTGTATCCGGGTGTCATAAAAACAAAAATGATTCCCAGTGCCATACCCAGCGACCACCAGATGGCAATGGATGAATCCTCGCGAACATGGGCCACTTTGGTAAAAAACTGGATACCCAGGGCCGACATCACAGCAAATAAAACTGCACCGAGAAGTGGATTAAACCCCACCAAAAATGCCAGGCCTATCCCGCCAAAAGAAGCATGAGTGATGCCTCCGCTAACAAAAACAATACGGCGGGAAACAATGTAGCTGCCGATAATCCCACACGAAATGCTGGCAAAAACCGCAGCCCCAAAAGCTTTAAGGAAAAAATCGTATGAAAAAAGTTCAATTAATGGGCTCATTTTTATTTATGGCTTTTTAAAACAGTGTGTGGAATATCTCCGTGCGAAATAATTTTTATCGGACAATTGTAGCCGTCGAGCTGGCTTTGAGTGATTATATTATCGGGATGATAATGCAATTCACCGTTCAAACAGGCTATGGTTTTTACATAGCTCGAAATCGTGCCTACATCATGCGAAACAAGCAAAATAGCCATCTCTTTATTCAACTCTTTAAGCTTCTCGTAGAGTTCGCCTTCAAAACGGTTGTCGACAAAAGTATCGGGTTCGTCGAGAATCAGAATTTTGGGATCGCTGAGCAATGCACGGCATAAAAACACGCGCTGCATTTGTCCGCCGGAAAGATCGCCAATGGCTTTGTTTCGGATTCCGGAAATTCCCATCTCCGCGAGCAACCGTTCTACTTTTTGCTTTATTTGGGTGGAAGTAACCTGTTTCGGACTTTTCATGACAGACCCCGAACGCACAACTTCGTATACGGTGATCGGAAAATTGCGGTCGATGTGTTTTACCTGCGGCAGGTAGCCAATCGGTTTTTTGCGCCTGTTGATGTCTTCCCTGAAGATTATTTTTCCTTTCATCGGCTTCAACAATCCTAAAATGGCTTTCAAAAGGGTTGTTTTACCTCCACCGTTCGGACCGATGATTCCCAGAAAATCTCTCTCGTGTATTTCGAGATTTACATCATGCAAAACAGGCTCTTTATCGTAGCCAACCGAAAGGTTTTCTATTTTTATTAATGGTTTCATTTAAAATTATCCACAAAAACATGCGTTATTTCCATCAGGTTTTCAGCCCATTGCGGGTCAAGCGGCCTGATTTCAACAATCTCTCCGTCAATTTCTTCCGCAAAAACCCGCGCATGATCACGGTCAAACTCAGTTTGAATGTAAATTACATTAATATCGTTTTCTTTTGCAAGGTCCACTACTTCACGTAAATGCTGCGGGGTAGGTTCTTTTCCGCCCATTTCGAGTGAATGCTGTACCAACCCGTATTCACGCGCAAAATATGACAAACTGGGATGAAATGTAATAAACTCACTCCCACTGAACTCTTTCAGTTCATTTCTGATTTTGATATCGAGCTGATCGATTTCCTTTACAAACTTCATGTAATTGGCCTGGTACTTATCACTGTTTTCGGGTAGGAGTCCAGCAAGATGGTTCAAAATTCTTTTAGCCATTTGTTTTACCAGCGAAGGTGACATCCAGATATGAGGATCTACCCCGCCAACATGAACATGGTCGCCGTGTTGCTCTTCTTCGCCGTAAATCAAGTCGAGGCCTTCCGATAAATCGACCACCTCCATCTCTTTGTTTGCCTGTTTTATTTTGTCTTGCCACGACTGTTCAAAACCGATGTAGCCAATCCGGAACCACACTTCCGACCGCGCAATATCCTTTAACTGGGAGGGTAATAATGTGTAGGCGGCAGGACTTGCTCCCGGAGGTACTAAAACATTGATTTTAAAATCGTCACCGCCAATTTTTTCCACAAAAGTTTTCTGTGGTAAAATGCTCACCGTAATTACCGGTTTACCGTCATCCTGGTTGCCTGATTTTTTTGAATTACACGCAAAAAGAAAGACAGCAACCACAAAAAGCAAAATAATATGTTTCATTCTTTTCTTTTAGAAATTTCTGACCATTTAAACAACGAAGCACAAATTTAGTTTTTCCAAAGATATTCTCTCAAACGGCAGGCAAAAATATCAAAGATTCATTTTTTTAACTTTTATTTTTCCTTTTGGAGGAACCGGGTCATAACCTTCGGTGCCCCACGGATGGCATTTCGAAATCCGTTTTGTTGCCAGCCACACACCCCTTAACGGTCCGTGAATTTTTATAGCCTGAACTGCATATTCAGAGCAGGAAGGAACATGCCTGCACGAAGCCGGTGTTAAAGGAGAAATTGCATATTTGTAAAAATAAACCGGTAAGAGCAGAATCCATCCCATAACTTTCAGTACTATTTTCCCAACCTGCTTCATTTTATGTTATTTTGCGACAAAATTACAACTTATTGTTTTTATTCAGAATAAATAAGGTGAAAAGGGAAAAGCTTACAAAAAGAATTCCATAATATTTTTAAATTTGCTGTTCCTGCGAGTTATTAAAAATAATACCAATAAAAGACCTGATTTTAAAATTATTAATTAATAAAATAAAACAATATGAAGAAAGTTGCAATTGGTGTAGATGTTGGAGGGACCAACACAGCCATTGGGGTTGTAGATCCCGAAGGAAACGTGATGGTGAAAGATAACATTTCTACTCCTTCGCACGGCGATATCGACAGGTACATTTCTGACCTGGCCGATGCAATTAAAGAACTGATTAAATCAGTAAAACTTTTAAATAAAGACATTGAAATCCTGGGGATTGGAATCGGCGCCCCCAATGGAAACTATTACAGCGGGACCATTGAATATGCTCCAAATCTTTCATTTAAAGGAGTGGTTCATTTTGTAAAACTGCTTCGCACACATTTCCCGGATATAAGCGCTTTGGCACTAACCAACGATGCAAATGCAGCAGCTATTGGCGAAATGATTTACGGTGGTGCCAAAGACATGCAAAACTTTGTATTGTTCACCCTGGGAACAGGCGTGGGCAGCGGCCTTGTTGTAAATGGCGACCTGGTTTACGGGCACGACGGATTTGCCGGCGAATGCGGGCATACCACGCTGGTACCGGGCGGCCGCATGTGCGGATGTACTTCCCTGGGCCACCTCGAGGCTTACTGCTCGGCCCCCGGAATGAAACGTACAGCTTTTGAACTGCTGGCTTACTACAATGCCACCGACAGTATTCTGGCCAATAAATCGTACAACGAACTCGATTCAAAAATGATTTATGAAGCCGCAAAAGAAGGCGACGCAATCGCCCTCGAAGTATTCGAAAAAACCGGCGAATGGCTGGGGCAAGGACTTGCAGCTACAGTACACCACTTAAGCCCGCAGGCAATTTTTCTTTTTGGAGGACCCACTGCAGCCGGTGATTATATCTTTAAACCCACCAAAAAACACATGGAGAAACATCTTCTCCCGATTTTCAAAGACAAAATTAAAATTCTGCCTTCGGAACTTAAACCCGGCGATGCAGCCATTGTGGGCGCAAGTGCACTGGTTTGGAAAGAACTGGAGAAATAATTTATGCATCGATAAACTCAAAAGCGGGTTCCGGATGGGACCCGCTTTTTGTTTACCATCCCGGAACAAAGCTCACCCCAAAATTAATATTGTTCCAGCCTCCGTTTTGAAAAGGAACAGCAACATACGGTTCAAGCACAACGTATCCCAAAAGATTTACCCTCAATGACGCACCTGCACTGAATACCGGAACTCTTTGATCGAAAGAAGCTTCCTCCCAGGTTATTTTTGGTAAATCGCCTTTGTCCCAAGCCATTCCGGCATCGAAAAACAGGTTGAAATCAATTAAAAAATAGTTTGACCGGATTAATGCCAACTGCTCCACCCCGGAAACAGGCAGTCTGAACTCAGCGTTACCTACAAGAATTCTCGAACCACTCAGGTGTGAATAATTTAAAGAATTGATACCCACATCGCCGGAGCTTAAATTATTGTAAAACGAAATGTTTTCATACCCCCGTACCAGCCACGGGTAACCCAAATAAATGGGCGAAACAGTCTCGGTACCGGAACTACTGCCATACCTTCCATAATGATAGAGGCGGAAAGCAAAAGTAAACGGGTTCGCGAAATAATATTTACGGTAATCCACCAGTGCAGTAAAAAAGTCAACCGCCCCAAAATACTTCTCCACCTGGTACCTGGACCGTTGCCCACGCATTGGCGAGGTCATTCCAAAATAGGAGTTGTCCTGAACGTAAGCCAAATCAAGTTTCTGGTAGTTATTCCCATCCGGTGCCGGGCGGCGCTCCCTGCGCCCTCCTATGCTAAAACCATAGTCATCGAAATAATTATGGAACCGATCGATTCGATAATAGTACCACGAAGCTGTAGCCCCGGCTTCAAACCTCCTTGTTTGCGATAAAGGATAATAGGAAAAAAATGAAATATTGTCTTCAAACATTCTGATGTAATCCAGTACCAGGTTGTTTACAGGCAAATCATATTTTTCTTCATCTTCAGTAAATGTAAGTGTATCTTGCTGCAAAAACATATTGCCTGTCCGGTAGGGAATGTGCGACACATTGGCTCCCCATTTCAGTTTTCGTTTTTGGTTAACATAGGCCACCTGCCCGCCAAAATCGTAAATTTCGCCATTAAGGGCCAACACGGAATAAAGCTGGTTGTTCCCGACAATATCGCTGAAAATCATGCTCACGCTTCCCGACATGTTATTGGAGTTGAACCGTCCGGTGGAAACGCCAATCCCTGCTGTATTCGAAATATAATCGAGTTTAAATTTTGGTTTATAGGCTACATTTTTAACTGAATCCCGGGGGACTGGCTTTTCAGCAGCCGTCCGGGAATAAAGTGCGGTGTCAATCAGGGAATGTTCAAGCGGTCTGATTGGAGGAAGCGTCCCCGGTTCAAAATCAACCAAATACCTGTCTGTCTTTTCAACCCTGAATGAATCGGGAGGAGTAATATAAATCTCATAATTACCATTAAAATAATAGGTATAAGCAATTACACTGCTGTTTGCTGCAGAACTGATGGCAGGCGAATAATGTGTAATTCCGCTAATGCCCGTGGGATATTTGGTTAGCCGGAAAACCTCCCCGGAAACAAGTTGGTAGCGGTATAAATTCCGGTAACCATCCGCGTTCGATAAAAAATAGATGGACTCGGAATCGCCGGAAAAGCATGGATTCAGGTTATCGGCACCGGGGAAAACGTCGAGGCGTTCTGTCTCTCCCGTTTCCACATCATAAAGCGATAAGTCGAAACTGAATTTTTTTGAAGGAACCCGGTTGTTTATTCTTTCGGTTGAAAAAACAATGTACTTCCCGTTTGGCGACCAGGCCGGGTGAATGTTGGAATGATAGTCGCTGGTTATTTTGGATGTTGAGCCATCTTCCATGTCGTACAGGTATAAATCGCCAGTTCCATTTACCAGTCCTGACACAACAATATAACGACCATTGGGCGACCAGTGCGGATTGTTAAACGAATTCAGGTTACCAAGTTCAATCTCATCGGTAATTTTTGCTTTTTCAACATCAACAATAGCCAGCTTGTTTTTTCCTTTGCTAAAAACCACGAAAGCGAATTTGCGGCTGTCGGGCGACCACGTTCCGCTCGATTCGATAAAACTGAAATCGTCAATTTCGTGGTTTCGCGTAACACTCGAAAGTTTTTTGATTATTTTTCCAGTTTCAGCATCGGCTAAATATAAGTCGAGTGTAAAAACATCTTTCTCGGAAAAAAAGGCCAGGTACTTTCCGTCGGGGCTCAGCGAAGGCGAAAGGTTCATTTCTCCGGCATTCTTTTTCGAAATTAATTTTTTTCCCACGGGACGGTTCACCGTATCTGCAAGGTATGGGTTGAAATGCGATTCCATTGCCCCTCTCCACAATCCGGATAAAGTTTCGGAACTTATACCAAGCAAGGTATCCACAGCATTTTCGAAACCCAGAACCGCCGTTTTTTCAAAAAGTGGGACAATCAGCGTATCGCTCCACGATTTTCCGAACATGGCCCAGAACGCGTGTCCATATCTATAGGGAAAATATTTTGAGCTTTTAGATAAATCTTTCAGCGTGGGGAAATCGTCATTTATCAATGCATCGCGCATCCACATGGCGGTATGCGGATCAATGCTGCCGATGGATAAATATTCGGCCATTCCTTCAATCATCCACAACGGAATATTTCTTATGGAATAATTCTGAGAAGTATCACTACGGAGCAGTTTATTAAACTGAAAGGCATGGACCAGCTCGTGCCCCAAAACATGGTCGGTTTGGGCAAACGTGGGGGCCACAGGCATTACCACCCTGTTTTTCAGGGATTCGGTAACACCACCGGTGGTTGTTCCAATCATGCTGTTTACCGCATTGGTTTGCTGAAAATCGGAGTGATTGGAATACAAAATCAGCGGGTTCTTGAATTCAAAAGTATCTTTAAAAACTTTTTGATGCAATAAATACCACTCCTCTGCCCAGCTTGCAACATCATCTTTCAGGGTATCGTTGTTCAGGTATTGGTAAATTTCAAAATTGGGAGTTTGAAGCACATCAAAATTAAATTTTTTATACCCCGGTTTATTACGACCAAAGTATTGAGAAAAAACAGTAACCGGGAACAAGATATGTAAAAATGTCAGTGTTAAAAGTAAAATTCTGTTACCTTGTCTGTTCATTTTTTTGCCCTCCTGTTTTGTAAAGTAGCCTGTCCGTTTTGTACCCAAAGAACAGGGCTTGTCAAATTGCTTTCATTTCATTATTTTATTGATATTCTGCTACTTATAGTTTCAAAAACTATGCCAGCTGAATTTTTCACCTGTGAACTGAAATTTTGGCGATATTCCTGCCATTCAACTCCATCAGTAAAAATTGTATATTTGAATTATGATTCGTTTTGCTTTTGTTTGGTTGCTTGTTTTAATACTTTGCGCAAAAATTCAGGCGCAAGGCCCCGATCTGTTTTTTACTGAGAAAAAAGCCAGTTCCGATCAGAAAGCGTTCCTCAAAAAATTATCTTTTAGTGAATCAGAAAGTTATGCCGATTACGATTTAATCTACCAGCGCATGGAGTGGGAAGTCGATCCTGCAATTTATTACATCAGGGGAAAAGTAACATCCCATTTCATCAGTCAAAATAATAGTTTTACTGAACTTGAATTCGATTTACATGCCGATATGGCAATCGATTCTATAACTCAAAACGGAGAAGTCATTAATTTTTCGAGGGTCGAAAACAAAATCAAAATTCATTTCGATGAAGTTTTAAAATCGGGGCAAACCGACTCAATTTCAATTTATTACCAGGGCGAACCACCAGCTACCGGTTTTGGATCATTTTCTACCGGTACCCATAACGAAACCCCTGTGCTCTGGACACTTTCCGAGCCATACGGTGCCTTGGAATGGTGGCCTTGCAAACAATCATTGTCCGATAAAATTGATTCTATCGATGTAATTGTTACCACTCCGGAACCATACCGCACGGCCAGCAACGGAATACTGGTTTCTGAAAAAGTGTTGAATGGGAAACGCGCCATGCACTGGAAACACCGACACCCCATTGCCACTTATCTTGTAGCCATTGCTGTAACCAATTATACAAGTTATTCTGATTTTGTTGATTTGGAAGACGGACGGCAAATAGAAATTCAGAATTTTGTCTACCCCGAAAATGAATCGTATGCACGTGAAAACACTCCGAGAACCATCGAAATCATGGAGCTTTTCAATAACATCGTTGGTGAATATCCGTTTGCCGATGAAAAATACGGGCATGCGCAGTTTGGCTGGGGCGGTGGAATGGAACATCAAACCATCAGTTTCATGTATAATTTTGGCTTTGAACTGGTGGCACACGAACTGGCCCACCAGTGGTTTGGCAATTACATTACACTCGGAAGCTGGCAGGACATTTGGCTGAACGAGGGCTTTGCCACATATCTTTCGGGGCTGGCTTACGAAAACCTGCTGCAGGAATACTGGTGGAAACGCTGGAAAAGACTGAATGTTGAACGCATTGTCAGTCAGCCCGGCGGTTCTGTTTTCGTGAGCGACACTTCAAACGTTGGCCGGTTGTTCAGTTCCAGATTATCGTATTCAAAAGGTGCCTATTTACTTCACATGCTGCGCTGGGTGTTAGGCGACGAGCCATTTTTCAATGCCATCAGAAACTATTTTGAAGACCCGGAAGTTGCCAACGGATTTGCACGTACAAGTCAGCTTATAAATCATTTGGAAGCCGCTGGAGATACCAGCCTGACTGAATTTTTCAACGACTGGTTTTACGGAGAAGGTTATCCGGTATACTCAGCACAATTTACAAATAAAACATCGCTGCAGCTTGAAATTAAATTATCTCAAATTTCTTCTCACGAGTCGGTCGGTTTTTTTGAAATGCCGGTACCGGTCAGGGTTTACAACAATTCCAAAACAGATTCTGCAGATTTCAGACTTGTTCACACCGAAAACAACCAGGAGTTTATTGTTGATCCCGGGTTTGAAGTTGCACATCTGAAAATTGATCCGGAATACTGGCTGATTTCAAAAACAGAAAGTGTGGTAAAATCCCCGGTTATGAAAAAACTGGATGAGATAAATATTTTTCCAAATCCGTTTACACATCAGGTTTTTATTGAAGCACCAAATCAACAGCAAATTCAAAAAATTGAACTTTTAAATTCAGCGGGAATCCTGGTGCGTACTTTAAATCCAAATCAAAACACATTCGACCTCTCATTTCTGTCCAACGGTATGTACATTCTTCAACTTCAAGTAAACAACACCACTGTTGAAAAAAAGATTGTTAAACAATAATGTTGATTAATAATTGGTATAACAAGTCGCCCCTTTTGCAAATGACATTACTTTTTTTTCTGTTTCAATTTTTTCTTTTCATCTGAATTCTTATTTTCGTAACACGAATTACAAAATTAGTAACACCATGTCGGTAACCAGGTTTGGAGTTTCGCTCGATGAAGAATTGCTAAAAGCATTGGATGAATATGTTGCGGAAAATCTTTTCGCCAACCGTTCGCAGGCAATTCGCCACTTAATTGAAAAAAACCTGGTTGAAAAAAAATGGAAATGCGACAATGTAGTGGCCGGAGCTGTGGTACTGGTTTTTAATCACGAAAAAACAGACATATTAACCAAATCTTCCGACATCCAGTTTTCATACAAAAAGCACATTCTTTCAACGCAAGGATTTTACCTGAACGACCAAAACTACCTGCAAATAATTGCGGTGAAAGGCCCTTCAAAAAAACTGACTGAAATTTCCGATAAATTAATCAGTATCAAGGGAATTCAGCATGGGAAACTGGTAATGAGCAAAGCTGAATAAAATTTTTTGCAAACATGGTAACACAAAAAACTAAAATAGTAACACGAATTAAATCACAATGAAAAACAAAAAATTTTTACTTGCCGGAGTTTTTATTTTCCTGTTTGCAGGCTACTCAAACGTTATGGCGCAGCTGGATTTATCTGATACTATCAGAATTGATGAGGTAGTGGTAACGGGGACAAGGACAGAAGTTGCCCGAAAAAATGTTCCGTTAACCATTTCTTCGGTATCAGAAGAGCAGATAGAACTGAGCAATGAATCGGCTGTTTTGCCCATTCTCAGCCAACGCATTCCGGGAATGTTTGTAACCGAGAAAGGCGTAACCGGATTTGGCGTGGCTAATGGATCGGCAGGCCAGATTAGCATGCGCGGAGTAGGCGGAACAGCGCCCAACACGCAGGTTCTCGTGCTAATCGACGGCCATCCGCAGTTCCAGGGTTTATTTTCGCACCCGTTGCCCGATGCGTATGTTTCGTCGGACGTAGAGAAAGTGGAAGTTGTGCGGGGCCCGGCCTCTATCCTGTATGGTTCGAATGCTATGGCAGGTGCAATCAATATTATCACCAAAAAACAGGAGGAAGAAGGTTTTTCGGGCAATGCAAAAATTTCGTACGGCTCATACAACACGCAAAAATACATGGCCAGCGGAGGTGTAAAAAAAGGTGCTTTCAACATTTTTGCTTCGGTTAACCACAACCGTACCGACGGCCACCGCGATACATCGGAGTTTAAAATTGTAAATGGCTATTTAAAAGCCGGTGTTGAATTGAATGAAAACATCGACATCATGGCCGATGTGAGTATCGCTGATTTCAATTCGCAGGATCCCGGAACCATTTACGATCCTGCTTTTTTTGGAATCGATATTTTAAGGGGAAAAACTTCGCTGTCAGTAAAAAACCGGTACGAAAAAGTGGAGGGCGGCCTCATCGGATTTTACAATTTTGGAAACCACGAATTTACCGATGGCTGGATATCGGAAGACTACCACGCCGGGGTGAGCTTATACCAGGGATTTCAGCTATTTACCGGAAACAGGGTTACCGTGGGGTTAGATTATAAAAAAGTTGGTGGGATTGCCAACAGCGGCGTTCCGGATGGAGCTGACACATGGCACGAAGTAACTGATTTTGCAGGTTACTCGTACATTCAGCAATCACTTTTTGAAAAGTTAATTTTGAGCGCCGGGCTGAGGCTCGAGAACAGTTCCATTTTCGGCCTGGAAACTATTCCTCAGGCAGGTTTCTCATTTCTTGTAACAGAAAATACAACGTTCAAAGGTTCGTACTCAAAAGGTTTCAGGAGCCCTTCGCTGATGGAACTTTACCTGTTTGCCCCAAATCCCGAACTTGAACCGGAGCGACTGACCAATTTTGAACTGGGCGTGGGCCGGCAGTCGAATGACGGCAGTTTAAAAGCTGACCTTTCAGTATTTGCCATCGATGGTACAAACGTAATCGAAGTCAGACCGAACGACAATCCGCCGCCGCCAGTGAAAAGGCAAAATGTGGGTTCATTTTCCAATAAAGGAGTTGAAATCGAGGTTAACTGGCAAGTCTCAAACCGGTTCAACCTGGCTTCCAATTACAGTTACCTGCACATAGATAAACCCAGGCTGGCAGCACCCAGGCACCAGTTTTACATTAACGGCACCTACTCGAAAAACAAGTTCAGGGCCAATGTTTCATTACAACAAATTGCCGGTCTATACATTTTAACAGACGATAATCCGGTTACAGAAAATTATACGCTTGCCAACCTGATGCTCTCTTATCAGTTTACAAAATACATTAATTTTTATGTTTCTGGAAAAAACCTGCTGGATCAGTCCTATTCCGTTAATTACGGGTACCCCATGCCCGGAATAACTTTCTTTACCGGATTTAACATTAGCATTTAGTTAGGCCCTTTTCACTGCAACGTATTAAAAGGTGCTCTGCCCGGGGCACCTTTGTTAATTAATAACAGCTCAATTTAGTTTGCCGTCAATTTTTTTTATCTTTTTGACCTGTAAACCAAAAAAAAATTGAAATGGCAACCAGAAGAAATTTTATTAAAACCTCATCGGCCGGATTAGCCGGGATTACACTCGGAGCTAACACCACAGCATCAGTTTTCGCAGGACCAAAAAAAACGCCGCCAATTCATGTCTTTACCAAATGCCTGCAATTTTTGAGCTATGATAAAATGGCGGAAATTTTGGCAGAACATGGTTTCGACGGAGCCGATTTGACCGTTCGCCCCCGTGGCCAGGTATTGCCCGAAAATGTAGAAACTGATCTTCCCAGGGCAGTGGAAGCCCTGAAAAAAAATGGAATTGGCACAAACATGATTACTACAGGAATTAGCAGCGCAGAGCAGCCTGCAACGCGCAGCATCCTGAAAACAATGGCTAATATGGGGATAAAATATTACAGGATGGGGTACCTAAGTTATGACCGGAAGAAATCGGTAATTGGAAATCTTGACCATTATAAATTCTCGTTCGCAAAACTGGAGAAAATGAACCGGGAGTACGGTGTTCACGGAGGATACCAAAACCATTCAGGAAATAATGTAGGTGCGCCGGTTTGGGATTTGTACCCATTACTTAAAGACCGCGATCCGGAACATATCGGGGTGCAGTTCGATGTACGGCATGCTACTGTTGAAGGAGCACTATCGTGGCCGCTTGGTATGGAATTGCTGTCTCCGTGGATAAAAACGACCGACATTAAAGATTTTATCTGGGAGAAAAATGAGAAAGGGGAATGGAAAGTAAAAAATGTCCCACTGGGTGAGGGAATGGTGGATTTCGATTCTTATTTTGAAATGTACAAGTCGTTTGACATTGAGGCGCCGGTTTCCATCCATTACGAATATGATCTGGGTGGGGCTGAACATGGTTCAAAAGAACCGGCAATGGATATTAAGGAAATAGAATCATACCTGAAAAAAGACCTTGCATTTCTCGTGAAACAATTTGATAAATTTCAATAATACGCGGCAAACATTGTGCATAATCTTTAACCGGTATTCCGAAGTTCCCTGAAAAATGCCGGAAATGATTAAATAATCGAATAAAACAGGAAAACAAAGAAAAAAAACTCAACACCTAACGGTTCTGCAATTCATTTCTGAATGACGACCTCACACAACGAAATCCTATATAAGACTTTGCAGTATCCTGGTATTCATAGGTCCGGGTAGAAACCCGGGTAAAATAGGCAATATCTTTCCATGAGCCACCCCGGATAACTTTACGTTTCATCACGGGGGGATCATCTGGCCTGGCATCGTACTGCAATTCGGGATTCATATCGTGCACTACATCATACGCCGATTCGTAGAAAGCAGTACTGGTCCATTCGGCTACATTACCGGCCATATCGTATAATCCGTAATTATTGGGGTCGAACTGGCCAACCTGCATGGTGGTGGTTGTTGTGGGGCTGTCAGCAACATAATTGCCACGCAGTGGTTTAAAGTTGGCTACAAAGCAGCCGTCCACATTTCGCGTATAATAACTTCCCCATGGATAAAGGGTATTGTTTAGCCCGCCACGGGCTGCCATTTCCCACTCAGATTCTGTTGGCAAACGGTAATCGTGCGCCGGAGTTTCTTTTAAACGGCTGTTAAATACTCTTTTCAGATTGGTGCGCCAGTGGCTAAACGCCTTTGCCTGTTTCCAGGTAACACCAACAACCGGATAATTATCGAAACCTACATGTGAGAAATATTTCATAGTGAAGGGATCGTTGTAGGTATAAGTGAAGTCTCTGATCCAGCTCAGCGTATCGGGATAGACCGGAACGCTTTCATGCATTAAAAATGAACTTCGGTTAACAACCGGTACGGTTTCTCCATCCTCGTTTACAACCGTCCCCTCATAACTCTGCGTTTCAAAATTGTAACGGTTCGATGATTTGGCAGCCTGTTTATAATCCACCCAGTAATAATCATAAATGAGTTTTCTGGTATCTATTTCACGGCGAAAAGAGAACCTTTCTTCTTCAGGAATGTAAAGCTCTTCCATTGCCATTTGCATATCCGGATCATCCCACTCTATTTTCTCATCCCAGTTTATTTTTGGCTCATCGAGCGGGGTACCGTATGCATCTTCCATAATTGCATAATCGGTATAAGTTTGGCCAAGTAACTTACGGGCAATTGAATCGCGCACCCAATAAACAAACTGCCGGTACTCATTATTTGTAATTTCAGTATCGTCCATCCAAAAAGATTCTACAGATACCCTTCGTGAATTTTGAGGGCTTTGAAGATCTTGTCCGGAAGTTCCCATTACAAACGAGCCACGTGGTACGAAAACCATTCCGTAAGGAGTGGGTTCAAACCAGGTACCTGATTTTCGCTCACCTCCGGGCAGATACTGTGCGATTTCATTCCGGCAAGAATTGAAAAGCAGGGCCGAAGCCAAAATAATATATATTATTGCTTTTCTCATCCATCACCATTAATATTCCCAAAGATCTTGTTCGAAATTAAACATCTCTTCTTCGATCCTCTTGGACTCCAGCATTGCATCTTTGCCACTCAGGTAAGCACTGATGTTGCGGTTATTATAAACATTCGACTCTTTTACGATGTAGCTGTTGAAGAACCTTTTAATGAAAATTTCGTCGTATGACATTGATTGTGCCTCATTGTAAGGATTCAGTGAAAGGTTGGTAGCGAGCAGGTCGCGAACTTCAGGATAATATACCCAAAAAACTTTTTGCCGCTGAATCTCTTCTGCAGCATCATTTTCGCGAACATACTCACGAATTGGACAAATACCGATTAGCCTCACCTGCATCGTAGAAGATTGTTTATCGAAATACCACTCTTCCTTAAGCATGTACTGTTTGATTTCGGTGGGCCGGATTTCGCCCTGAATGGTTACGGTTTTACGCTCACCTGTATCAAAATCAATGGTTTCTTCAGTAGAGGCCTCGGCCCCAAAAGATTCTTTTACCTGCTCAAATGTCATCGGCACTTTGAAGTCGTCATCCAGACGGGCATCGTAAGGTGTGATTTGTCCGTTTTCTATTCCTTCCAATAGCAGTGTAATCAGGTTTTCGCGCCCCGACATCTCTTCGGTAGGATAATAGAGATTAAGATTCATTTTTTCGCGCAAATCGATGATGCGCCAAATGGTTTTCGACCAGAAAACATCGGCCTCACGAACAGAAGGCAAAGGCATCGGCTTTTTCTGATACACATCGTTTTGAGTATAAGCCCCGTTTACAATCTGGGCTTCCGATGATTTGCCTGTCAATGCAACTGCAAATAATATTGCTACGGTATAACCAATTAATTTTTTCATGTCTAACGTATTTTTAAAGGTATCGGATCGAGATCGCGTGTTTCTCCATTATCTCCAACCGCTCTTATGTTACCTATATAAACTATTTCTTCAGGATTTAATCTTCTAAACTGAGCTTTCATATCGTCGGTAAACCTGTTGCTTGTCGATTCCCAACGGTTTACAAACCCGCCCGGGCCGGGTACTTCCACAGTAAACTGGGTGATGGTATATTCGAAATCAAAATCAAAGTCTTCCAAAACGGCCAATACACCGTCTTCTACCATCAAACGTTCTTTTCTGATAGTACCCCCTGTTTGCCCGGCAACCTGTGCCACGGGGTCAGGTACCCGTTTTACCCGCCAGTCGCTGGAACCAAGCAGCCGTCTTTCGCCGCCGACATTGGCATACACCGAAACGACTGTATTGTTTCCCTGTTCATCTACCTCATCAGGGCGGATAATATATTCATTTCCATCTTTAACAACCGTTCCATTGGTCATTTCCACATCAAGGTTTTCCTGTGGAATCCCACCACCTCCAACATCGAACGGATTGTCGAGCCCCTGGTAGAACACATTCATTCGGGTAGCCGACATGGTTACACTTGGCCGGGTAACCTGGTATTCCTGTTCGAACGGGTAGTTTCGCACAATTCCGGCAGGTGTTCTGTATTTTATAAGGCCACTCCAGCTAAATACACCGGGCTCGTTGGCTTTTACCCGGTAGGTTGCTTTTCCATCCTGAACTTCAACAGGTTGGTTATTAATAAGTATTGTGGGTTGCTGGGTTGTGTCTTCGGCAGCAAGAAATACTTCTGCAATATATTCTTCGCCCTGCAAAACAGTATTGGAATTTGGAATTACCCTTGCACCCAGTTTATTGAACTTAAACGAGCCGGCATCGATTTGTGCAAACAGGTAATTGGCCACGTTTGATTCTGTATTTTTTACATCGATTTGAATTTTTGACAGAAGTGTAAGAATAGCTACCAAAGGTTTATTTAAAAAACGTTGTGTTTCCCAGGATTTGCTTTCCCCGCCCTCTCTCATGTTTACGGGCGGGTCGGAGGTATCGAGTGCGGCCTTAATCGTATTTCTCAGCTCTTCATCTTCTTCGTCAACAAGGGCAAGCATGTTTTCCCGGTATTCATTCAGCTTTTCTTTCAGTATTTCGGCATTTCCCTGGGTAATCATGTATTCCGAGGGTGCATTCAGGTCGTCTTCTTTTTTCAGGATTAATGTATCGCCATCCTGTGTAACCAAATAAAAATCGTCTTCTTCAAGAGGATTTTCTCCGGAAACAGGGGTAACCCCTGAATCTCGTACTAAATCTTCTTTTAACCGGGCGACGTAAGAATACATTTCGGCAGTAAGGTTTTTCAGTTGGTCTGCTTTTTCTTTCCATTCACCAACTTTGGCTGCATTCTCAGCATAAGCCTGTTCAAATGAAGCATAAACCTGTTCATTTTTCATGTCCACTGTTTTCAGGGTCTCGATAAGGCTGGAATCTACTACCTGGAACGCCTCGAGTACCTCGGCTGCAACGTTTAACGCCAACATTGCAGTGAGAACAATGTACATCATGTTTATCATTTTTTGCCGCGGTGTTTCCGGACAATTTTTTCCACCCATAGTAAAACTTCTAAATGGTTATTTCTTATAGCTCATAGCGCCCAACATGTTGCCATAAATGGTATTTAGCGCTTCCAGGTTTTTGTTCAGTTTTTCAGCATTCTCTTTATATTTTTCGAGTTCAGAAACAGATGACGCCAATATTTCATTCATCTGATTCAGATCGCTGCTGAATTTACGGCTTGCTTCAAACTGGCTTTTAGTTCCCTGCAACTGAGACTCAAAATTTTCATTTAAGGCATGTATATTTTGATTCAGCTTTTCGAGGTTGCCCGAATATTGTTTTGTTCCATCTCCAATATTTTTCATCTCATGTGCAAATGAGAGTGCGTTCCCGTCTATCGAGTCTGCAATTTTTTTACTGGTTTCGGAAAGCCTGGAAGTAAATTCTTCACCACCTTTTTGAATCCTTTCGATGGTTCCTTTTCCGGTTTCGGAAAGTTGTTGGGAAGCAAGAGAATAGGATTCTATCAATTTCTCCACCGAACTGTTTAGGTTGTCTTTCGCCCGTTTGTTTATTTCAGCAAGCGATCCCATCGATTCGGATGCAGAACTTAGGTTCTTAACGTACATGTCGGTAGCAAGTGTTGCAGAAGAAATGTCGCTAATTCCCCTGGCTGTCGAAGAGAGCTCGGAAAGGCTTTTTCCCACTTTATCCAGCAATTCGGGAGTCAGTTCGGAAGATGAAAAAAGCTGATTCATCCCTTTTTTACCGGATTGATTCATTTCATCGAGGTCTGTCATTTCATACTCTTCGCGCAATTCCGGATATACTTTACCCCAATCGGGCATATCGAGTGGTGGCTCAAAAGCAGAGAGGAAAAATATAAATGCCTCGGTAATAAGCCCGATAGTCAGGAATAAACCTGAATATTCCCAGTGCTGAAGCTTAAAAAGTGCCCCGAGCATAACAATCGATGCACCCCATCCATACACATATCCCATGAATGTTTTCCAGCGTTTTGTTTTAAAAATCTCACCTAAGTTCATAGTAATGTAAAAAGTTGGTTTCCGATTCTAATTAAATTCCTCTCCAAAAGTAGACCTTACACAGCGAAACCCGATGTAGGATTTGGTTGTGTCCTGGTATTCAAAACTTCTGGTGGATACCCTTGTAAAATATGCGATATCTTTCCACGAACCACCGCGAATAACCTTCCGCTTCATAACCGGCGGATCATCGGGGCGTGCATTATAGGTAAAGGTTGGATTTAAATCACTGTAGTAATTATAACCGGCTTCGTCATAAGCAGTAACAGTCCATTCAGCAACGTTTCCAGCCATATCATACAAGCCGTATTCATTGGGTTCGTAACTGCCTACTTTCATCGCCGAAATTCCGCCATCTTCAACATAATTGCCACGAAGCGGTTTGAAGTTGGCCAGAAAAACCCCGTCCTCATCTCGTGTATAATAACCGCCCCAGGGATACATTGAAAAATCTTTTGTGCCACGGGCAGCATATTCCCATTCAACTTCGGTAGGAAGCCTGTAGGCCTGAACTGTGGGTTCACGTTTATTTGTGAGGAATGCATTATGAATTTTTGTTCTCCAGTTGGCAAACG
Source organism: Tangfeifania sp. (assembly GCA_048616715.1). Classification (GTDB taxonomy): domain Bacteria; phylum Bacteroidota; class Bacteroidia; order Bacteroidales; family Prolixibacteraceae; genus Tangfeifania. The sequence goes on from JBMCIT010000001.1 coordinate 25,888, forward strand.
CCATAGCCTGTTTCCAGGTAACTCCCACTACCGGGTAATCATCAAACCCCGGATGCCAGAAATAACGGGTTGCCCAGGGTTCGTTAAAGGAATAAGTAAAATCCCTTATCCAAACAAGTGTATCGGGATATACATGAACCCGGTCGTTCATTATAAAAGAGGAACGGTTCTCGATGGGCTGAACTTCGCCTTCTGAATTGTAAACATTCCCTTCGTATTGCTGGGTTTCGTAATTGTAACTGTTTGAACGCTTGGCTGCCTGCTGATAATCAATCCACCAGTATTCATAAACCAGTTTCCGGGAATCGACAGTCTTTTTTCCAAAAAAGCGCTCATTTTCAGGAATGTATAAATCCTGCATGGCCATCTGAAAGTCAGGATCGTCCCATTCAATTTTTTCGCGCCAGTTTACGCGAGGCGGGTCAATTGGGTTTCCGTCCCTGTCTTCGGTAATCAGAAATTCAGGAAACTGATCACCCAACATGGTGCGGGCAATTGAATCTCTTACCCACTGAACAAACTGGCGGTATTCGTTATTTGTAATTTCGGTGTCGTCCATCCAAAAAGCTTCCTGAGAAACTGTTTTGGCGGGCAGTCTTTCCGCAGCCGGGTCCTGGTCGCTCGGGCCAATATTAAAACTTCCCCTTCGGACATATACCATTCCGTAGGGTTGTGTTTCTTTCCACTTAGGTCTGCCTTGCACTCCAATCAATTCACCGTTACCGGAATTATTACATCCGGTAAAACTGAAAAAGGTAATGAGTACAATAAGAATTAAAAAAAGTTTTTTCATAGCTCAATGTATATGGCTTACATTATAAAAATCTAACACTTTTATATTTTTTGTTCCGGTCCCGCTCCAAATCAATTGAATAGCTGATAAAAATTTCGTGTGAAGCAAAACCATAATATCCGATAGCTGATGTTACCAGATCAAATGAATACCCAATTTTTAAACCGTTTTCCATTTCCATCCCCATCAAAAGCGCCACTGCGTCGTTAACACGGTAGGAAAGGCCGCCCCAAAAACGCTCGTCGTACACTACGTTAGTGTTTACATCCACCTGCCATCCGGCCAGATCGGTTTTAAACAGAAACGAAGGTCGTAACTCAAATAACGGGTCGCCAAGTTTAATATTGTATCCCCCCATTAAATAATAGTGCCTGGCCAGATAAGTGGTCACCTGATCGGCGTATTCCAATTCTGCCTGGTTTATATGAGTTACTGATGCGCCAAGAAAATAACGGTTTGAAGTAAGATACAATCCGCCTCCGGCATCAAATGCCATCTGGCTGGCTTCGCCCTGTGGAATAAGCGGATCCGATTCAGGCTGGGTGTAAAGGCCAAAGCCATCGTCATCCGGAATTTCCCATTCACCGTTAATGCTCATGCTGAAAACTCCGAGTGAAACTCCAATACCTAATGTTCCGATATCCAGGTCTGCTTTGTAGGCATAATTGGCATTGATGGTTGTATTTTCGTAAAACCCCCATCCATCGCTAATAATATTTAGCCCGAGACCGCCGGGTGTTCCAAAAGCATCAACCGCTGCATCAACACTGAAAACTAGTGTTTTGGGTGCTCCCGGAAAACCTTCCCACTGGAAACGGTTCAAAATGATACCATTTATGGCATCTTCTGCCCCCGCATAGCCGGGGTTCATTCCCAATTTGTAATGCATATTGTTTGTAAATTGCGGATCATGCTGGCCCATTGCCGCTAAATTAATTATAATCAGCAAATATAGAAAAGAAAATAATTTTTTCATACTCCTCAATGGATGCGGCTTAAACATTTTAATCAATCCAGGCTAAAGAAATAAAAAATTGTTGTTTGTAACAAACATCTCATAACATGGTATGCAAAGAACGCAATCATTTTTTGATTATTTTGATATCCCATCCATTTTTTGAATATAATCCAGCCATTTACCCGGAATTTCATTGGATGAAGCCACCTTGTAATCGTCTTCAGAGCAGGCAAAATGGGCTGTTTCGCCAGCCATTGAATTTATTTCGAACCACCACCGGTTGGTTTCCGGTTCATGAAAAAACACAAGGGGCTGATCCATTTCATCAATTTCAACCTTATAAACGATTTTATTCTCTTTGTTAAAGTCCGCACATCCTTTCCTGGTAACACACCCTTCCAAAAAATACCAGATAATTTCGGCAGCGAGTTTAATCGTTGTACCTTGCACGTCATTTTCGGGAGCAGTGCCAAACAGGCCAAAAACCTTTAAACGGTCGCTCGATCCAGCATACCGCGATAACTGGCAGGCTTCTTCTCCACGCAAGCCGTTGGGGTTTTGCTGAGACGTACCCGGAGCCTCCGAGAATTTCAGGGCTCCCATGTCGAAAGACAGCACATCTGAGTTTCTCATCACAGGTTCAGCAAGCAAAAAATTAGATCTCAACATGCCAAGCCGTAAATGTTCTGCAATACCGGGTATTTTGTTAATAAGTTTTTCTCCAACCAAATGATTCTGATACCCCACCAGGCTAAACCCGAAAAGATTGGGAAGCTGTTTGAAAATGCGGGTTAAATAATTGCCCGAATGAAACGTTTCAACGCCCTTTTTTACATCGAGGATGGCGTCGACCGCAGTGAGTGAAAAAAAACGGTTGTTTTTAAAAGCTTCACAAATGCCGGTTGTTAAATCCTGGCTGCCGCCAATTACAACGATTGCAACTCCGAGTTCATTCAAATATTCAACAACATCGCGCAGGGCAAGGAAGGTTCCTTTCCGGCCGGAAGCGGGTTTTAAATCTCCCAAATCAGCAATATTCATCTTTGAATTTAATGCAGCCAGCCGGTAGAGTTCTTTACGGATTAAACCGGGAGCCAGTGCCGCGCCGGTTTCAACTTTACCGTTATCGGCCGGCACCCCAAAAATCACCACATTTGCCCTGGAAATATTCGAAACCGAAAGGTTTGTAGTGAATGCCCCGATATTATTCCCCAGGGAAAATTTTCCGACAGAATTTTCCAGGTCCGTGAACTGCGAAAAATCAACCGGATCAAAATAATCAAAAACTTCCATGCAATTAATTTTCGGATAAAAATAAAGGCAAATGATTAAATCACCTGCCTTTTCAAATTATTTCTTTTTTCTTGCTCTTCCCGGTTTGGAAGGGGGGGCCTTGTCAATTATCTTTTTGCAGTCTTCCAGTGTCAGTTCTCCGGCTTTCATTTTTTTCGGAATTTTATAATTCCTCTTTTTGTAAGAAATATAAGGTCCCCAGCGGCCGTTTAGCACTTTTAAATCAGGTTCTTCATCAAAAGTTTTAATAACCGCCTTCCGGTCTTTTTCCCGTTTTGCTTCAATTAATTCAATTGCTTTATCCAGCTCAACTGTAAACGGGTCGTATTCTTTTCCGAGTGATACAAATTTATTGTCGTGCCGCACATACGGCCCGAAACGTCCGATATTCACCGTTACTTTTTTGCCTTCGTATTCACCCAGTTCGCGTGGTAACTTAAATAACTCGAGCGCATCTTCAAGCGTAATGGTTTCCAGGTGCTGCCCCGTGCGGAGGCTGGCAAACTGCGGCTTTTCTTCGTTCGACTCCGATGAAGCCTCGCCAAGCTGGGCCACAGGTCCGTATCTTCCGATTTTTACCGAAACCTGCTTGCCGGTTTTCGGGTCGGTACCCAGAACACGTTCGCCTTTCGAGCGCTCCGAATTCTCGAGCACATCTTCCACTTTGCTGTGGAAAGGTTTGTAAAATTCATCGATCATTTCATTCCAAACCTTTTCCCCCCCGGCAATTTCATCAAAATCTTTTTCAACACGGGCGGTAAAATTGTAGTCCATGATTTGCTTGAAATTATCCTTCAGGAAATCAGTCACCACCATACCCACATCGGTGGGAAAAAGTTTTGATTTTTCAGTCCCGGTTATTTCAGTTTTTTTCTTTTCTGAAACAGTATCTTTTTTCAGGGTAAGCACATCAAACTCACGCTCGGTTCCCGGCCTGTCCTCTTTTACCACATAATTCCGGTTTTGAATAGTGGTAATGGTTGGAGCATAAGTTGAAGGCCGGCCGATTCCAAGCTCCTCCAGTTTTTTCACAAGCGAAGCTTCTGTATACCGTGGCGGACGCTGCGAGAATCGCTGGGTAGCCACAATTTCGGACATGCGCAGTTCGTCGTTCGCTTTTAAAGGCGGAATAATGTCCTGGGCAATACTGTTGTTTCCGTTTTCATCGTCGGTCGATTCCATGTAAACCTTCAGGAAACCGTCAAAAATCAGGACCTCGCCGGTTGCCACAAATTTTTCAGGTGCAGAGGAAACAGTAATATTCACCGTAGTTTTTTCCAGTTTTGCATCGGCCATTTGCGAGGCAATGGTCCTCTTCCAGATAAGTTCGTACAAACGTTTCTCCTGGTTCGGGCCCTCCACCGTTTCATTGTTCATATAAGTTGGACGAATGGCTTCGTGCGCTTCCTGTGCTCCTTTCGATTTTGTATGGTATTTTCTGATTTTCACATATTCTTCGCCATGCAAATCAATAATTTTTTGCTTTGCAGTATTGATTGCCAAACCCGAAAGATTTACCGAGTCGGTACGCATGTAAGTTATCCTACCATTTTCGTACAAACGTTGTGCAACTGCCATGGTTTGCGAAACCGAAAAACCCAGTTTCCGGCTGGCTTCCTGTTGCAGCGTGGAAGTTGTAAATGGCATGGCCGGTGAACGCTTCGTGGGTTTTTTGGATACATCGCTAACCGTAAATTCGGCACCCTGGCATCTTTTCAGAAAGTCAAGCGCTTCGTTTTTTGTTGAAAACCTTTTTGAAAGATCTGCTTTCAAATCCGAGGTATTTCCTTCTTCATCGGTAACAATAAAACTGGCCGTAACCCGGTAATTCGTTTCACTTTTAAAGTTGATGATTTCCCGTTCGCGCTCAACGATTAAACGCACGGCAACTGATTGCACCCGGCCTGCTGAAAGCGAGGGTTTTACTTTCTTCCATAAAACCGGCGACACTTCAAAACCTACAATGCGGTCGAGCACGCGACGGGCCTGCTGGGCATTCACAAGGTTGTCGTCGATGGAACGCGGATTTTTAATTGCCCGCTGAATGGCATCCTCAGTAATTTCATGAAAAACAATGCGTTTGGTTTTCGACGGATCGAGTTTCAGCACTTCTTTTAAATGCCATGCTATGGCTTCTCCCTCACGGTCTTCATCGGATGCGAGCCAGACTGTATCAGCATCTTTTGCCAGCTTTTTCAGCTCCGTTACTATCTTCTTCTTGTCCGGGGTAACAACATATTTGGGTTGATAATCGTTTTCCAAATCTATTCCAAAATCCTTTTTCTGAAGATCACGGACATGCCCCATACACGAGGTGACATGGTAACCGTTCCCCAGAAATTTTTCTATGGTTTTTGCTTTTGCCGGTGACTCTACAATTACGAGGTTTTCTTGCATAAGTTTGTGTTCCTTTCTAAAAAAATTTCTGCAAATTAAAGAAAATGAATCGCTAAGTTCAAAATTTCTTTTATTTATTTATTGCTACTGTTTTGATAATGACGAATTTATTTTTTCATTTTTAAAATATTTCCATGTTACAGAACGTTAAAAAAATTGCAGCCAGCATAGAAAGCTATATATTTGCACAATATTTAATTTGATATAAATGACCGAAAATAATAACAGAAATTATAAAAAATACATCATCGGGTTTTGGTCAGTTATTTTAATTGGCATACTGGCCGTTGTCCTGTTTTTTGTTTCCATTGCAAAAGGCTGGATGGGTTTTATGCCCTCTTTTGAAGAACTCGAAAACCCGCCAAATGTTCTTGCATCCGACATATATTCGTCCGACGGAAAAATTCTCGACAAATATTTTCTACGCGAGAACAGAACTTATGTCGATTACGAAAACCTTCCGCAGCATTTGATCGATGCCCTCATTGCAACCGAAGATGTGCGGTTTTACAACCACTCGGGAATCGATTTACGCGGACTTTTTCGTGTGGCAAAAGGAATCATAACGGGAGATACCAGTTCAGGGGGAGGAAGTACAATCAGCCAGCAACTCGCAAAAATGCTTTTCCCCCGATCCAGGTTGGAAAGTATGTGGGAACTGGTGTTCAGAAAATTTAAAGAGTGGGTTATTGCCATAAAAATTGAACGCAGTTATACCAAAGAGGAAATCATTTTAATGTATCTGAACAAATACGATTTTCTGAACCTGGCAGTGGGAATTAAATCGGCCGCCAATGTGTATTTCAGCGTTCCTACAGATTCACTCCTGTTACACCAGTCTGCCATGTTGGTAGGTATGGCTAAAAACTCTTCGCTCTACAACCCGGTTCGCCGCCCGGAACTGGTGAAACAACGCCGCAACGTGGTACTGAACCAAATGGAAAAATACGGATACATTACAAAAGAAGTCAGGGATTCAGTAAAACAAATGCCGCTTGATTTGGATTACCACAAGGTAGATTACCGGATTGGCCCGGCTCCTTATTTTCGTGAATACCTGAGACTAACAATGACTGCCGACAAACCCGCCAGAGAAGATTATGCTTCGTGGCAAACTCAAAAATTTATTGAAGACTCTGTGGAATGGGAAACCAATCCTTTATATGGCTGGTGCAATAAAAACATAAAACCTGACGGTGAAAATTATGATCTTTATAACGACGGATTGAAAATTTATTCCACAATCGATTCAAGGATGCAGCAATATGCGGTAGAATCGGTGCAGCAGCACCTTAAAAATGACCTTCAGCCGGAATTCGACGGTTCCATACAATACCTCGATAATCCGCCATTTGCCGACAACATGACCAATGAGCAGGTTCAAAATCTGCTGGATCGGAAAATCAGGCGAAGTGAACGGTTCAGGGTATTACGTGAACAGGGGAAAACTGTTGAAGAAATAAAGGAAACGTTTAATGAACCGGTTGATATGACCATTTTCAGTTGGGAAGGTGAAATCGATACCGTAATGACACCGCTGGATTCCATCAAATGGTACCTGCGCTATTTCCGCTCTTCGTTTATGGCAATGGAAAATCACAGCGGCCAGGTTAAAGCCTACGTTGGCGGGCCCAATTACAAACATTTTATGTACGACATGGTGAAAGGCGGAAAACGCCAGGTGGGTTCCACGGTAAAACCGTTTCTTTACACACTTGCCATGCAAAACGGCCTTACTCCGTGTACAAAAGTTCCATACGTGAGCCAGCAGTTTCAATTGCCCGATGGTACAATCTGGGAACCCAAAGATGCTGAATACGACGAAGAAAACGAAGGAAAGCTGGTCACCCTAAAATGGGGACTGGCACAGTCGCGCAACAAAATTTCGGCCTGGGTAATGAAACAGTTCAACCCCCATGCAGTTACCGAAATCATGAAACGGATGGGCGTGTACAGTCCCATCGATCCTGTGTCTTCATTATTCCTTGGAACTTCGGATATAACGTTGTATGAAATGGTGGGTGCATTTAATACGTACGCCAACCAGGGCGTTTTTGTGAAACCTTATTTTGTTACCAGAATCGAAGACCAGCACGGAAACGTAATTGCTACTTTTCAGCCCGAGCGGAGGGAAGCTATCGACGAACAAACAGCTTTCCTGATGATTAACCTGTTGCAGGGTGTGATTGATCAGGGAACCGGTATCAGGCTAAGAAACCGCGAAGGCTATGGACAATTTGAAATGCCCATTGCCGGGAAAACAGGCACCACACAAAACCACTCCGATGGCTGGTTCA
>JBMCIT010000002.1:0-30309 GCA_048616715.1 Tangfeifania sp.
GTTGCGCAGTTTGCGCAAAAAAAAGTTGGGTATTATGCCGTTTGCAGTGTTTGCACCATCCCCGGCATTGCCGGTGAACGGATGCGTGGCAGTTCCCTTATGATAACCATCCGCCCGGTTTTGCATACCGGGCAAAGGCAGGGATTAACGCCGGTTAGCCTCGCAAAACGTTCAACATTTGTTTCGGGCGGTTTTTGCTGCTTTATGATGTCATCAATATCAGGCTTTTTTTACATATTGCAGGGCGGGGTTCAGTGGTACGCCAACTGCTATGCGAGTATCCCCCCCGAAAACATGTACCAACCGTTAAAGCCATTGTTGAAAAAAGGAAAATTCCTAAAAATAGATTCTTGCTAAAAAGTAAATTATTATTTACCTTTGGGGTTGCTTTAGAAAGATAAAAAGACATGAAATGTTCCGAGTTATTCCGACTATTGAAAAAAGATGGCTGGTATCCAATTTCTCAAAAAGGATCGCACGTTAAAATGAAACATGACCAAAAAGAAGGAACAATAATTTTTCCTAATCACGGAAGCCAGGAAGTCGGTAAAGGACTTGAGAAAAAAATTTTGAGAGATGCAGGAATAACACTTTAAAACAGGAATTATGAAAAATTATAAGAAAAAAATTAAAATAATAGTTGAAAAAACAAAGACAGGATTTTCAGCTTATTCCGAAGAATATCCAATATTTACAACAGGTAGGACTATACCTGAGCTTATTAATAATGCGTTGGAAGCAACTCAATTAAATTTTGAAGAATATATAATTTCCCATGAAAATTTAAATTTTGAAATTGATTTTGCACAATTCTTTCAATATTATAAAGTGCTGAATTCAAAATTTCTTGCAGAAAAAATTGGAATGAACCCAACTCTGTTATCTCAATATGTACAAGGACATAAAAAACCATCTGAAAACCAAACTGAAAAAATTTTAAGTGGCATTCACCAAATCGGACAGGAATTATCTGAAATAAATTTGATTTACAGAAGTTAACCTGCATTCATTCAACCCACCCAAAATTTATATATTTGCGCCGGATTTAAAACAAACGATTATGAAAGCATTCATTTTTCCCGGACAGGGAGCACAATACCCTGGTATGGGCAAAGATTTATACGAGAACTCGGCAGATGCAAAAGCGCTTTTCGACAAAGCCAACGAGCTGCTGGGATTCAATATTACCGAGATCATGTTCGAAGGTTCGGCCGAAGATTTAAAGCAGACAAAGGTTACGCAGCCGGCCATTTTTCTGCACTCGGTGCTGCTGGCGCGCACACTGAACGATTTTTCGCCCGACATGGTTGCCGGCCATTCGCTGGGTGAATTTTCGGCGCTGGTTGCCAACGGTTCGTTAACGTTCGAAGACGGACTGGTGCTGGTTTCGAAACGTGCGCTGGCCATGCAAAAAGCCTGCGAACTGGCTCCTTCCACAATGGCTGCTATTGTTGGCCTGGAAGATAAAGTGGTGGAGGAAGTTTGCGAATCGATTAATGAGGTGGTTATTCCGGCCAATTACAACTGCCCGGGACAGCTCGTAATTTCGGGTTCGGTTGCCGGCATCGACAAAGCCTGTGAAATCCTTGCCGAAAAAGGCGCCCGCCGTGCCCTGAAACTTCCGGTGAGCGGCGCTTTCCACTCACCATTTATGGAACCTGCACGCGAAGAGCTGGCTGCTGCCATCGAGTCGGCTACTTTCAGCAAACCGGTTTGCCCGGTTTACCAGAATGTAAATGCCCAACCGGTAACCGACCCGGTGGAAATAAAAAAGAATTTAATTGCCCAGCTTACGGCTCCTGTGCTTTGGACGCAGACTGTTCAGAACATGATTGCCGGCGGCGCCACTTCGTTTACCGAAATCGGGCCCGGAAAAGTATTGCAGGGACTGGTAAAAAAGGTTGACCGCACAATGGAAACTACAGGAATTGACAAGTTTTCAGCCTGATTTCAGATAAGATCCTCGGGGTTGATGGTTTCGGTATCGATGAGGTTATTGAGGATGGCGTAAACCGTTAATCCGGAGATGGATTTGATGCCGGTTTTTTCGGTAATGTTTTTCCGGTGCGATATAACTGTATGGATGCTGATGTATAATTTTTCGGCAATGGCTTTGTTGGTATGCCCCAGCGCCACCAGCCGCAGCACATCTCTTTCGCGTGTGGTCAACTCTTCGCTTGCTGATTTTTGGGATTTCTGTCCTTTTGTTTGCCAGCAACAGGAAATGACTTCCTGAATCTGAAGGGAAGAAGTTTCTACACCGATGGATTCTTCGCAAAATGGGGGCACAGGCGAAATGTGTGGATGGCTGTTCCTGAAAATAATAATTTTGGGTTGATTGTATTTTTCGAAAGGCAGTGCCGGGTTTGTGCCCTGCAAAAGCGTTTCCTGGATTATGAAAATTATATTTTGCCCTTTTAAATCGTGATATTCAGTGAGTGCCTCCCGGTTTTCAAGCATGAATATTTCGTAATTGAAATAATTACGCAAAATTGCAGCCAGCCCTTTTCTGACAATATCCGAGGAGTGAATTATGAAAATTTTCCGGTTCATTCACACAGTTTTTTTTCAATTTCGAGGGTAATGGGGAGCATTATTTTATCCTCGATACGGGCATGGTCTTTTATGTCTTTTTCAAACCTGTAGAGCGTAATCAAAAATTCGTTGCAGATATTTTCGTCGTAATCAGGGGTAACATATTTTATGATTAAGTTTTTCAGGTCGTTCAGTTTTTCATCTACGTTTGTATGTTCTTTTTCAAAAAAGCGGATGGAATATCCGGCTTGTTTCCGTTGCGTTTCAGCAAGTTGAATGATATACGGGAATACTCGATCCTCTTCGTCGTTGATGTGCAGGATGAGTTCCTTTTTATATTTCTTGTAAAACACATCTACCATTTGCAAATCTTTTGAAATTGAGGAACTGCTTTTTATGAGTTGCTCGAGTAAAAGATCGAGTTTAGGTAAAACATAGCCGGTATAATATTTATGCGTTTTTTTCAGGTAGCTCACTATTTCGAGCGGTGAAAAAGAGAGTAGCTCATTTTCGGGGAAATAATTTTCGTTGTGGTAGGTATTTACAATGGCAAGAAAAAATTCAGGATTGATGTTTTTCGCAATACAAATATCTTCCACTGTTTTGTCCTTCAGTCCGGGTTTTATGCCAAACCGGTTAAGCACCGGCAGCAAATGATAGTTGTGGCTGATGAGCTGCGCTACTTTATGATTTCGTGTAAAAATTTCCATCAAAATAATATTGAATTAACAGTCGGTTTCACAATTGATATCGAGGCTTTTTCTCTCAACCTGGAAAGTTGTATGCCCGATCCCGAATTTATCTTTTAGTTCCTGCTGCAGTTCGGCAATAAAGCGGTCGCTCCCGCCATGCGGCATTTCAAGGTGTGCGGTAAGTGCAATTTGTGTGGTGCTCATGGCCCATATATGCAGGTCGTGTAAACTTTCAACGCCGTTTTTCGACTCGATGTATTTGCGTACCTTTTCCAAATCAACATGTTTTGGAACTGCATCGAGCGCCAAATTTACCGAATCCATAAACAACCGCCAGGTTCCCCAAAGGATTACTGCGATTATTATAAAGCCCATCAGCGGGTCGATCCAGAGTTTGCCGGTGAGGTGTATCAGCAGTCCGGCAACTACTACTCCGAGCGAAACCCCGGCGTCGGCAGCCATGTGCAGAAAAGCCCCTTTAATGTTCAAATCGTCTTTTTGGCCTTTGATAAAAAGAAGCGCTGTTAGTGCATTGATAACAAAACCAATTCCGGCTACAATCATAACTTGTTTGCCTGCCACCGGCTCCGGGTTTTGCAGTTTTCCAAATGCATCCCAGCCAATTGCAATTACTGCGCCGAATAAAAGAACAGCATTGATTATGGAAACAAGAATGGTTGTTTTTCGCAGGCCATACGTGTATTTTCCTTTGGGTTTTATGGTTGCAAGCCAGGCGGCAGTCCAGGCAAAAACAAGCCCCAGTACATCGCTGGCATTGTGACCGGCATCGGCCAGCAACGCCGATGAGTTGGCTATCAAACCGTAAAAAACCTCTACTGCAACATATATTAGGTTCAGTCCTATGCCAATGGCAAAGGCTTTTTTGTGCGACGTGCCGTGATTATGTTCATGCGAATGACTCATGTTGTTGCAAAGTAAAAGAAAGAATTTAAAACTTTTATGTCTTCTTTTAAATCTTTTCGATTTTATTATTCAGGAAACAAATAACAGGCTTCACAGTTTAAAAAATAAATCCTTCGAAATATTGCGGTTTCCCGATGTTTACCTTCACCAATCAGGAAATTTTTTCTCATTTTTACAGTTGTTATTTCAGATAACGCAACTATTTTAAATTGAAAAAGAGAGCCAAAAAACGAATCATTGTATCGGTTACCAACGATTTGGTCACCGACAACCGGGTGCATAAAGTATGCACATCGCTTGTGAAAATGGGATTTGATGTACTGCTGGCTGGCAGAAAATTGCCGGGGAGTTTGGCTCTTGAAGAAAGGACCTATCAAACCAAACGCTTCCGTTTGCTATTTAAAAAAGGTCCGCTGTTTTATGCCTGCTTCAACTTCAGGCTCTTCCTTTTCCTGCTTTTTGCAAAATTCGATGTTTTGTTGTCAAACGATCTCGATACGCTGCCGGCAAATTACCTGGCTTCAAAGCTGAAAAGCAAGCCGCTGGTTTACGACAGCCACGAATATTTTACTGAAGTGCCTGAACTGGTAAACCGCCGGCGGGTTCAGAAGATTTGGGAATGGCTCGAAAAACAAATGCTGCCAAAACTGAAACATGCTTACACGGTTTGTGATTCCATTGCCGAAGTTTACCGCCAAAAATACGGCACACCTTTCCGGGTTGTCAGAAATTTTCCGATGGCTAACCAATCAAAACCAACATTGCCGTTAAAACCGGAGAAAAATGAAAAAACGGTTTTGTACCAGGGGGCCATAAATGTGCACCGTGGACTTGAGCAGGCCATTCTCGCAATGAAATATTTAAACAATGTACGGTTTGTAATTGCCGGCGATGGTGATATCAGAGTGCAACTGGAAAAGCTGGTTCAGCAGGAAAACCTCGAAAGCAAAGTAGAATTTTTGGGGCGGCTGCCCATAAGTGAACTGGCCAAAATTACACCCAATGCCGATTTGGGCCTTTCAATTGAAGAGGATGTTGGATTGAATTACCGGTTTGCGCTTCCCAATAAACTGTTCGATTACATTCAGGCCGAAGTTCCGGTGCTTGTTACAAACCTGCCCGAGATGGCTGCTGTTGTAAATCGCTATCAGATTGGAGAAATAACGGGTTCGCTGGAACCTGAAAAATTAGCCGCCAAAATTAATCGGGCCTTATTTGATGAGGCGAAAAGGCAAAAATGGAAAGATAACCTGAAAGTTGCGGCAGGGGAACTCACCTGGGAAAACGAAGAGAAGCGGCTGATGGAAATATACGAACCATTTTTGCAGGATTGTTGATTTCAAAATCAACAGGGGATTTTTGGCCCCGTAGCAGTAATTTTTTTACCCGTCGGTATAATAAACAAAAGAAATAAACAGTTTCATGTTAAGAAAATTGGAAGTTTTTACATGATTCATCAGAATGATAATTTCTATTTTAGATATTTGATTCAAATTTTTGCAAATCTTTTGGCAACCCGGCAAAAAGCCCTGCCAACTGGTTTTTCAAATAAAACAAAAGCATGAGAACAATACGGGTTTTAATTATTTTTTCGCTTTTTGCTTTTTATTCTGTTTCTGTTTTTTCTCAGCAAACAGCCTATTACAACAATATTGAAAAAGAAATTGAACTGGCACGCGAACTGTTTAAGCAGGAAAAATACAACTCGGCTTACCGGCAGTTCGAGAAAATTCAGAAAAAGGTGGAGCCAAAATCGGAGCTGCATTCCGAAGCTGCTTATTTCAAGGCTGTTTCAGCTTTAAAAGCCGGCTTGCAGCCGGGCTACCGCATGGTGGATAAATTCGTGGAGGATCATCCTGAAAGCCCTTACCTGAACCGCGCCTACCTGAACCTGGGGAATTACTATTTCGATAAAAAACATTACGGCGCAGTTTTGCGAAGCTATGAGCAGGTCGATCGTGCTGAACTTGGCGCGGATGAGCAAATTCAGGTAAAATACCAAAACGGATATGCCCACCTGATGATGGATAACGAGGACCAGGCGCTTGCAGAATTCAATGAGGTGAAAGATGCCAACAGTATTTACAGCCGTCCGGCCAGTTATTACTGGGCACACATTATGTACCTGCGCGAAAATTACCAGGCTGCACTCGAAGGTTTCTCAAAACTCAACAACGATCCAACCTATTCGCAGGTAATTCCGATTTATGTAAGTCATATTTACTACAAGCAACAGAAATACCAGGATGTGATAAACTACACCGTTTCCATCATCGATGAAGTGGCCGAAGAGCACCGGACTGAATTGTCGAAAATTATTGGTGACTCTTATTTCCATTTGCGTGAGTTTGAAAAGGCAATACCTTACCTTGAAACTTATTATGAAACACCGGGCCCGAAAACCCGTGAGGATAACTACATTCTTGGATATTGCTACTACATTACCGAACAGTATGCTGAGGCTGTGCCATTGCTTGAGAATGCATCCAAAGGAAAAGATGAAATGACCCAAAATGCCTATTATCACCTTGCCGATGCATACATTAACCTGGATGAAAAAGAAAAGGCGCGGGTTGCTTTTGAAGCCGCTTCCGAATTTGATTTTAATGAAAGAATTAAGGAAGATGCACTTTTCAACTATGCAAAACTTACCTACGAACTTTCCTATTCTCCCTTTAACGAAACCATAAAAGCATTTGATCGCTACATAGAGTTGTATCCAAATTCTGAAAGAAACTCGGAAGCTTACCGTTACCTGACCGAAGTTTTTATGGTCACCCGGAATTACCAGGATGCCATTAGTTCCATCGAGAAAATTGAAAATAAAACACCCTCGATTTTACGGGCCTATCAACGGGTGACTTTTTACCGCGGCCTCGAGCTGTTTAACAACCTGGCTTACAGTCAGGCCATTGACTTTTTTAACATGTCGCTCGACCACGGAAACCACAGCCGGGAACTGAAGGCCCGTGCTTTGTACTGGAAAGCAGAAGCATTTTACCGGCTTAGCGATTACAACAGCTCTGTATCTGCTTACTCCGAATTTTTGCGCACTCCCGGGGCTTTTTCTCTTTCTGAATTCAGGGATGCTGAATACAATCTGGGTTACGCCTATTTTAAACTGGAAGATTACCGTTCGGCAGCCTCGCATTTTCGAAACTATATCAATTCAAACGAAGGCCGGCGCAGCGAAAAAATGGCAGATGCTTACAACAGGGTAGGAGATTATTATTTCCTGAATACCGATTATTCGCTGGCCATTCAAAATTACCGGAAATCGTTTGAAATGCGAATATTTGAAGCTGATTATGCATTGTATCAGATTGCATTTTGCCAGGGACTGCAACGCAACCAGCAGGCAAAAATAAACGCACTTGAAAGGTTGCTAAGCGGGTTTCCCGATTCCGATTATGTGGACGATGCCCTTTTTGAGCTGGGGCGCGCCAACGAGCGCCTGGAAAACTATGCTGCCGCCAGCGAAAATTACCGGGAAATTCTTGACAATCATCCTGAAAGTAATTTTTACCGCAAAGCCCTTTTGCAACTTGGGTTAATAAATTTCAACAACGGCGATTTCAACCAGGCACTAACCCTCTATAAAGAAGTTGTGGAAGAATTTCCGGGCACACCGGAAGCACAAACAGCACTTTCAGGTATCAGGAACAGTTATGTCGAAATGAACAATGTAGATGCCTATTTTGCCTACACCCGGCAACTGGGCGAAGGAATAAACGTAACAACTTCGGAACAGGATTCACTTACTTATATGGCTGCCGAACGTTTGTACATGTCGGAAGACGACCGGGCAATACCCCAGCTTGAAAAATATCTGGACCAGTTTCCAAATGGCAGTTTTGCCACCAATGCCCATTTTTATCTTGCTGAATATTTTTATGAGCAGGGAAATTTCTCCGAAGCCAATGAGCATTATACTTATGTGGCCCGCAAGCCAGTTAATATTTTCAGTGAACAGGCACTTTCGCGGGCTTCGGAACTTACATTTAACGCCGGTAAGTTTAACGAGGCACTGGAATTATTCAATAAGCTCGAAAGTGTTGCCAATAGTAAATGGAACAGTTTAAAAGCCTATACCGGACAAATGCGGTGCAATTTCGAACTCGAAAATTACCAGGCAGCTATCGAAGCAGCCCGAAAAGTTAAGAATTCTGATGTGGTGAACGAAGCCTGGAAACGGGAGGCCAGTTTTATTTCCGGAAAATCGTATTACCTGACAGAAAATCAACAGGCAGCGCTTGAGCCGTTAAAATCGGTGGCCACCGACACAAAACTGGAGCAGGGAGCAGAGGCTAAATTCCTGGTTTCGGAAATTTATTACAACAACGGCCAAATGCAAGAGGCCGAAGAAGAAATAATGGATTTTATTTCAAAAGGAACGCCTTATCAGTTCTGGCTCGGAAAAGCTTTTCTTTTGCTTGCCGATATTTACCTCGACCGTGGCGATGATTTTCAGGCAAAACATACACTGCGCAGCCTTCTCGAAAATTACAGCGCCGACAATGACGGAGTGAAACAAAGGGCACGCGAAAAAATGGCTGCCATAGAAGCACGCGAGGAAATGGATCAGCAAAAAGCCAAAGACAGTTCGTTTCAGTTAGAAATTAAAGACAATTAAAATTTCATGAATATGTTCAGAAATAAATTAAAATACATCCTGTTTTTATTTTTAGTTGCGTCTGCATTGCTGGTGAACGCCCAGAGTGACACAACGCTTACCCAGGAAGTGGAGGTAGTGAAAGCATACAATCCTTCCCTTTCAGATGCCAATAAAATCAGCGATATGCCAACTATTGAAGATGCCGAACACGAAAAACCCAACTTTAATTACAGTATTTTCAGTCAACCCGTTTTCAGCACTTTTTCGGTGAATACACTAAAAGCTGCAACGTTTGCATCGGAGCCCGGCGATGACACCGGTTATGGGCTCGTTAGGGCGGGAGTGGGGAATTACAACCGCCCGTATGCCGAGGTGTTTTTTAACAACCGGAACAGCCGGAGTACGCTGTTTGGTTTGCACGGGAGTCATCTGTCGTCGCACGGAGATATTAAACTCGAAGGCGGCGACAAAGTTGATGCCCCTTTCTCTGAAAATGAAGCGGAATTGTTTGTTAAGCACATGGCCCGGAATTCAGTTTTGTCAGTGAATCTCGGAGTCGATCATCAGGGATTTAATTATTACGGATACCCCGTTCAGGCAGTCCCTGAAATATTAAAGGAAGAAAATCAGGACGTGAATTATTTTGGCGAAAGGCAAACTTTTACCAAAGGAACTTTCAACATTAACCTCGATAACAGCATTGCACGAAGCAGCGATTTTGCTTTCGATTTTGATTTTCTTTATCATTATTTCGGGACCAAAACCGGCCAGCGCGAGCATTTTGGCGAATTCATGGCAGATGTGAGAAAACCGTTTTACAACGGAGCAGGTTTTTTAGAGGCAGGTGCAACTTTTGTGCGTGCCGATGAGGTATTCAATCAGTCGCTTGCAGAGATCGGTAAAAGCCAGCAAATTTGGCTAACTGCACAGCCTGCCTACCAGATTGGCGGCGAAGTGGCCAATATTAAAATTGGTTTTAAAAGCTGGTTTGTGCTCGATGATGACTCGGAAGCAAAAGCAAAACTGGCCCCCAATATTCATGTTAATCTTGTTCCGGTTAAAGAAATCATTAATATTTTTGCAGGTATCGACGGGAATTATATTGACAATCATTATTCAAAAATTGCTTATGAAAATCCGTTTGTCGATCCGTATCACGATGTAAGAAATACCTTTGAGAAGTTTCATTTTTACGGAGGATTCGATGGAAAATTTGCGCCCAAAACCAACTTCAAAATTGCAGTGGATTATTCCATGATTAAGGATAAACCACTTTATTATTTATTTAAATACGTTTATCCTGATTCCGGGACTACTCCAAACCCGTCAGTTGCCGACAATGATTTTGGAGTAATTTACGATGATCTCGGGTTATTGAAATTTAATGTGGAAATTTTTCATGCGGCTTACGAAAAAATAGACCTGCTGATTTCGGGGAACTACTACGTTTATAAAATGGAAAACCAGGAAGAAGCCTGGAACATGCCCGACTGGGATGCCAAATTTTCGTTGGGTTACCAAATATCAGAGCAATTGAGCGTAACCACCGACTTGTTTCTTACCGGCCAGAGAAATGCACTTCTACTCGAAACTTATGGCTTTAATCCGGGCCCGTTCAAAGGTAACGATGTGCTCGATGTGGCAGATCTGCAGATGCATTCCTACAACCTTCCCGTGGTTTTCGACCTGAATTTTAATGCAACATATAAATTTACCGGGGAATTTTCGGCATTTGCACAACTGAGTAATTTTGGATTTCAGGACTATCAGCGCTGGCTGGGTTATCCTGTGCAAAGTTTCAATGTTTTAGGTGGCATAAGTTATGCATTTTAATACAATTTTACCGGATGTAAAGCAGGTAGTAAAAATTACTTTTTATCCTGCTTCCGGCATCATACTTTTTATGCTCATTTTCAGGTTGATAACTTGTTGACAAATATGACTTTAAATCGCTGAAAAAGCCCCTGGTTCTCCGTTAATTTTGTTATATTTGCGCCATAGTTTAGTAGTCTTAAAATTAATTTTTTAATTGTTTGAATAACAGCATGCTGGCACATTTTATGTCAGCGTGAATTTTTTGTGTCAATAATAAATAAGAACAAAACAAATTAATATAGCAGAATGAGCGAATTAAAAAAAGAAATAATCCCCATCGAAGAAAACAAATTGTATTCAGCCGAAAGCATTCAGGTACTCGAAGGGCTGGAAGCCGTCAGGAAGCGTCCGTCGATGTATATTGGCGATACCAATGAAAAAGGATTGCACCATTTGGTATACGAGGTAATTGATAATTCCATTGATGAAGCGCTTGCCGGTTATTGTAACAACATTGATGTGGTTATCCACGAAGATAACTCAGTTAGTGTTAAAGATAACGGACGTGGGATTCCCACTGAAAAACATACTAAAAGTAATAAATCGGCACTCGAGGTTGTAATGACTGTTTTGCATGCCGGTGGTAAATTCGATAAAGACTCTTACAAGGTTTCAGGTGGTTTGCACGGTGTTGGTGTTTCGTGTGTGAATGCGCTTTCGTCCTATTTAAAAGCTGAAATTCACCGCGATGGAAAAGTGTGGGTGCAGGAATATTCCATAGGAAAACCCAAAGAAGATGTAAAGGTGGCGGGTGAATCCGATCTTACAGGAACAATTATAACTTTTAAACCCGATGAAAGTATTTTTCATACAATCATCTACAAATATGAAATCCTTGCAGCGCGTTTGCGTGAACTGGCATTTTTGAACGCAGGTATTCGCCTTACAATTACCGACGAACGTCAGAAAGACGAAGAAGGCAATTCCAAAACAAATGAATATTATTCAGAAGAAGGCCTGAAAGAATTTGTTGAATACCTGGATGATACACGCGTTAAACTTACCCCGGAAGTTATTCATATTATAACCGAAAAGAATAACATACCGGTTGAAATTGCTATGCAATACAATAATACCTTCTCAGAAAATATTCATTCATACGTGAATAATATCAATACAATTGAAGGAGGAACCCACCTCACCGGTTTCAGGAGGGGGTTGACCCGTACATTGAAAAATTATGCCGACCAGTCGGGATTGTTGACTAAGTTGAAATTCGATATCAGTGGCGACGATTTTCGTGAAGGGTTGACTGCGGTAATTTCAGTTAAAGTTGCCGAGCCACAGTTCGAAGGCCAGACAAAAACAAAACTGGGCAACTCCGAAGTTAGTTTGGCAGTTGATCAGGCGGTGAGCGAAGCGCTCGCTCATTACCTTGAAGAAAATCCAAAGTCAGCCAAAATAATTGTTAACAAAGTGATACTGGCTGCGCAGGCCAGGCATGCTGCCCGGAAGGCCCGTGAAATGGTGCAGCGCAAAAGTGCACTGACTGGTGGCGGATTGCCCGGGAAACTGAGCGACTGCTCTGAAAAGGATCCGTCTTTGAGCGAAGTTTTTCTTGTTGAGGGCGACTCGGCGGGTGGAACCGCCAAACAGGGCCGCGACCGTAAATTTCAGGCTATCCTTCCGCTAAGGGGAAAAATCCTCAACGTGGAAAAGGCTATGCTGCATAAAATTTTTGAAAACGAGGAGATCAAAAATATTTTTACCGCACTGGGTGTTTCAATCGGAACCGAAGAAGATTCGAAAGAGTTAAACCTGGAAAAACTGCGTTACCACAAAATAGTAATCATGACCGATGCCGATGTGGATGGAAGCCACATTGCAACACTGATTATGACTTTCTTTTTCAGGTATATGCAGGAATTGATAAAACGCGGATATTTATACATTGCCACACCACCGCTTTACCTGCTGCGAAAAGGTAAAAAAGAAACTTATGCATGGACCGAACAACAACGGCGGCAGGTAATAGATGAATGGGCCGGGGGAGTTGAAAGTAATATCTATCAGCAGCGTTACAAAGGTTTGGGCGAGATGAATGCAGAACAGCTTTGGGAAACTACGATGAATCCTGAAAACCGGACACTGCAGCAGGTTACTATCGAAAATGCCGCTGAAGCCGATCATATTTTTTCCATGTTAATGGGAGACGATGTTCCGCCACGCCGGCAGTTTATCGAAGAACATGCAACTTATGCCAATATTGATGTCTGAAATTTGTAAAAATAATTTTTGTTCTCAGAAAGGGTCATGAATATTTGCGTGTTTTCATCATCGAGCAATGCTATCAATCCGCTGTATTTTGAAGAAGCCGAAAGGCTGGGGCAATTGATTGGAGAGCAAGGCCATACCTTAATTAATGGCGGTGCAAACGTAGGGTTGATGGAAGCAGTTACCATTTCGGCTGCAAAGAAAGGAGCAAAAACAATCGGTATTTTGCCGGAACGATTGATTGAGCGTTCCCTGGCTTCAATAAATGCACACGAGGTAATTATTACCCGCGATATGCAGGAGCGGAAAGCCAAAATGCGGGAAATGTCCGATGCTTTTATTGCGTTGCCCGGCGGGTTTGGCACACTGGAAGAAATTCTCGAGGTTTTAACGTTACGGCAGCTTTCTTACCATACAAAACCAGTTGTTTTTATCAATACGAATGACTTTTACAAGTACCTTTTTAAACAATTCGATGTTTCTTTCAAAGAATTATTTGCCAAAGAAATATACAGGAACCTATATTATCCGGCAAAAAATTCGGAGGAAGCAATCAAATATATCCGGGAATATAAACCTGCTGAACTCGACAGCAAATGGTTTATTGTTCCTGAAAAAAAATGAGATAAATGTATGGCTGACAAATTAGCACAGTTTTTTTATTTGAGTTGGTAGTTTTTAACAAAAGGCAGAATCGATTGTTAAATTATGCAAAATGAAAAATTAAGGAGAGATTTAAAGCAAACACTGGCAGCATATTTGCTATCCAATGTGCACGATAATCAAAAATATTGAATTAAAGTTAATAGCTATGAAAAATACCGGAAAATATGCATTTTCATTTTTGTTAGTTGCCGCAGGTGCATTTTTGGCAGTTTGGTTATACAGTTCGTTTTTCAATGAAACCGAGGTGGTAACTATCAAAGAAGAGTACCCCGTTAAATATGCAAACCTTGTTGCTGATGGCGAGGCAAATATGCCCGACCTTACTTTTGCGGCCGAAAAATCGGTTCATGCCGTTGTCCACATTGCTACGCAATCGATACGGGGGGGAGGATGGTCGAGCGGCAATCCGTTTTTCGACGAGTTTTTTGGATTGCGCCGCAACCAGGAACCACAACTCTCAACAGGGTATGGATCCGGTGTAATCATTTCTGACGACGGATATATTGTTACCAACAACCATGTTATTGAAAGGGCGCAGAAAATAAAGGTAATTTTAAATGATAAACGCGAATTTGAAGCACGATTAATAGGAACCGATTCATCTACCGACATTGCCCTTTTAAAAATTGAAACAGAAGATTTAGCTTATCTGACCTATGGTGATTCTGACAAATTAAAATTGGGAGAATGGGTATTGGCAGTCGGTAACCCGTTTAACCTCACGTCAACTGTAACAGCAGGTATTGTAAGTGCCAGGGCACGTAATCTTGGTATCAACGGAGACCAGTATTCCATCGAGTCATTTATTCAAACCGATGCTGCTGTAAACCGAGGGAACAGTGGTGGGGCGCTGGTAAATCAACAGGGAAATCTTGTGGGGATCAATACAGCCATTGCATCGCAAACCGGTTCTTATGCAGGTTATTCATTTGCTGTTCCAATTTCAATAGTTGGCAAAGTAGTTGAAGACCTGAAAGAATTCGGCGAAGTACAGCGTGCACTTCTTGGCGTAAATATTGGAGATGTTACAGCAGCCGTTGCCGAAGAATATGGTCTCGAAACTGTAGAAGGAGTGTATGTTGGAGGTGTTACCGAAAACGGGGCCGCACGCGAAGCCGGTATTAAAGAAGGTGATGTTATCATTAGCATAGCGGGGCAGCGCGTAAATTCCTCAGCAGAATTGCAGGAAAGAATTAGCCGGTATCGACCGGGTGACGATGTGAAAATTGTTGTCAAAAGAAACGGAGACAGGAAACAATTTAATGTAACCTTACGTAATAGACACGGTGATACACAAATTGTACGCGATAATGTTACAGTTTTGGGGGCTATGTTTGAAACCCCTAGCCTCGACGAAATGAGAAATTTAGATATAGAGAACGGAATTAAAATAACAAAATTGAATAGTGGAAAACTCAAGGATGCCGGGCTTGAAGAAGGGTTTATTATAACCCATGTGAACAAAAAGCCCATTTTTGAGGTAAATGATTTTAAACGAGAGATAGGAAATGCGAGGGGAGGAATTTTAGTAGAAGGTATTTACCCAAATGGGGAACTGGCTTATTTTGTTTTTGGTGTTGATCAATAATATTTCAACAAAATACCTTTAACAAACTATTAATAAATTTTTTTAGAAAGCTTTCTCCTTGATCGCTATTTATTAATGTTCTATATTTGCACGTTTTTTTAAGGAGAGTTTATGAGACAGCTAAAGATCACAAAGTCTATTACCAATCGTGAAAGCGCTTCGCTGGATAAATACCTGCAGGAAATTGGTAAGGAAGAATTAATTACTGTAGAGGAAGAAGTAGAGTTAGCCCAGCGGATTAAGAAGGGTGATCAGGCTGCTTTGGAAAAGTTAACAAGAGCAAATCTGCGTTTTGTGGTTTCAGTTGCCAAACAGTATCAGAATCAGGGGCTTAGTTTGCCCGACCTGATTAACGAGGGAAACCTTGGACTGATAAAAGCCGCTGAAAAATTTGACGAGACCCGCGGATTTAAGTTTATTTCTTATGCAGTTTGGTGGATCAGGCAATCTATTTTACAGGCGTTGGCCGAACAATCCCGTATTGTCAGGCTCCCGCTGAACCAGGTAGGTTCGCTGAATAAAATTAACAAAGCATATTCAAAATTTGAACAGGAACATGAGCGGAAACCTTCGCCCGAGGAACTGGCCGATTCACTGGAATTGCCTGCCGATAAGGTGTCGGACACACTTCGTGTTTCAGGAAGGCATGTTTCGGTTGATGCCCCGTTTGTTGACGGAGAAGATAACAGTTTGCTCGATGTTTTGGTAAACAATGATTCGCCAAATGCCGACCGCACACTGATTCAGGAATCGCTGGCCCGGGAAATTCATCGCGCACTGGCAACACTCACCGAAAGGGAAGCAGATATTATCCGCCTCTTCTTCGGAATCGGATGCCAGGAAATGACACTTGAAGAAATTGGCGAACGCTTTGGCCTGACCCGTGAAAGGGTCCGTCAGATCAAAGAAAAAGCCATTCGCAGGTTGCGCCATACTTCAAGAAGCAAGTTGCTTAAAACATATTTGGGATAGATTTTTAGTGAAATATGATAATAGAACGGTGTTGCTTCGGCAGCGCCGTTTTTATTGGTATAAAAATGATCAATAAAAAAGCTGCCGAAACCGGCAGCTTTTTTATGAAATTTTCAATCTGATCAATCCATTCTAAGAATTTTGAATTCTGTCCGGCGGTTTTTCCGGTGCTGTTCTTCGGTACATTCCACACCATCGTCACATTCATTTACCAATTGGGTTTCTCCGTAACCTTTTGCTGTAATCCTGTCTTGCGATATACCTTTTGATACAATGTAGTTTACCGCAGATTCGGAACGTTTTTGACTCAGTTCTTCATTGTAGGTGTCGCTGCCACGGCTGTCGGTATGGGAACCCAGTTCAACTTCCCACTCCGGGTTGTCTTTCATTATTTTCACCAGTTTATCCAGCTCAACTTCCGATTCAGGCAAAATATCCCATTTGTCAAAATCGTAATAAATGTTTTCCATTACAAATTTCTGTCCCACTTCAACTTTTTCAACATTCAATACAATTTGCATGGTGCCGTAAGGTTGACCTTCGGTTGTAAACGACCTGGAATCATTCATATATCCATCAAGTTCTGTAGTTGCCGTGAAGTTTGTGTTTTTTTCGAGATCGCGGGTGATGATACCGCTGGAGTTGGTACGCAGTGTTTTCCCGTCGCTGAAATTTACTTGTACATTTGGCATTGGATCCCTGCTTTTAGTATCGCGTACAAGTAATTCCAAATCATATTGTCCTTCAAAAAGTACTTTATAAATGTCGTCACTTCCTTCGCCACCACTTTTTTGCGAAGTGTAATATCCAACTTCTTCATCTGGATGGATCACCAAACCAAAATCATCTTCTGTTGAATTCAGTTCGGTAAAGTTGTTGGGCTTTTCAAATCCGTTTTCAGCTATGTCGGCATAATAGATATCCAGCCCGCCTTTTCCCGAAGGTTTTCCTGCTGATGCATAAATCAGCCTGTTTCCTTTATAAAAAAACGGAAACATGTCGTCGGCGCTGGTATTAATATCTTCTCCGAGGTTTACCATTTCTCCCCATTCTCCGTTTTTACGAACTGTCATATACAAATCAGTACCTCCGTACCCTTTGTCAGGAATGTTTGATGCAAAAAACAGGGTGTCGCCGGATGCAGAAATTGCCGGGTGCCCAACTGAGTAGGAGGAGCTGTTAAATGGCAAATCAGAAACATGCTTCCAACCTGTTCCGGATTTCTTCAGGATGATAATTTTTAAAGGGATGTTGGCTTTTTGAAAAACCACGTTTTTAATATCCGGATTTTCGTAGTTGCTTAATGTTACAAACAACTCTCCGGTTTGGTGACAATAGGAAACCGGCCCGGCATGATATCCGGCGCTGATGTCTTTTAAAATAACTTCTTTTCCATTCAGCAGATTTCCTTTTCCGTCAACCGGCGAGGCATAAATGTTATAGTATACATCTTCTGAATCGCCTTGCTGCAATTTATCTATTTCTTCTTCGCTGAATGCAGAATACCATAATTGATTTTCGACAAAGGCAGGGCCAAAATCACTTCCTGCAGTGTTGATGTCTGTTTTTTCAACCTCTACAGTTACGTTTTTTGAAAATACACTGTTTGTTTGCGCACCCAGCATAAAAGGCAGGGTGCAAGCTAATAGCAATAGAATCTTTTTCATTTTCCCGATATTTAAAGATTTTTGAGTAAACAATATACTAAATTTAAGGCAATTTATTCCTCTGTTTTTAGAATTTATTGTAAATCAATTATTGCCTGACATAACAATCTTATTGTATGATGGTTTCGAAAGGGGGAGATATTTTTTTTCAGGCCTGGTTATCTCTTTTTTGGAGGAGCGCAACATTTTCAACATGATGGGTGTGCGGAAACATGTCGACCGGTTGCACCTTTGTGGTTTTATATTTTTCATTAAGCAATGAAATATCACGTGCCTGGGTAGCCGGATTGCAACTCACATAAACAATTTTACCTGGTAAAATATTTAATAATGCATCCACTACGTCTTTGTGCATTCCTGCACGTGGTGGGTCTGTAATGACGACATCAGGGCGCCCGTTTTGTTTGATAAACTCATTGTTGAGCACTTCTTTCATGTCGCCTGAATAAAATTGGGTATTTTTTATATTGTTTATTTCAGAATTTATTACTGCGTCTTCAATGGCTTCAGGAATATATTCTATTCCAACTACTTTTTTTGCGCTTCCGGCAATAAAGTTGGCAATAGTGCCTGTACCTGTGTATAAATCGTAAACAGTTTCAGAACCGTTCAGATTTGCAAATTCCCTTGCTATTTTATAAAGTTTGTAAGCTTGTTCCGAATTGGTTTGATAAAAGCTTTTGGGACCAATTTTAAATTGCAGTCCCTCCATTTCTTCCAGGATGTAATCGCGGCCATAATATAATTCAATTTGCTGATCGGTAATTGTATCGTTCCCTTTTTCATTAATGACATACATCAGGGAAGTTAAATCAGGAAATTTATTTTTTACTGCATCGAGAAGGTTTGTCTTTTCTGTTTTATCCTCATGAAAGAACGAAATAATTACCATTGTTTCACCGGTGCTGGAAGTTCTGATAATTAATGTCCGCAAAAATCCTTTTTTTTCACGAATGTCAAAAAAATCGAGATTGTTTTCTTTTGCATGCCTGTATATAAAGTTTCTGATTGGATTTGACGGCTCGGGCTGCAGCCAGCATTTATTTATATTGATAACTTTATCGAACATACCGGGTGCATGAAAACCTAATGAATCAGAGTCTGAAAAATCTTTGCCCGATTCGATTTCTTCTTCTGTCAGCCATTTTTTGTTCGAAAAAGTGAATTCAAGTTTATTGCGGTAAAATATATTTTTTTCGGAACCCAGAATCGGAGATATTTCAGGAAAATCGATTTTGCCAATTCGTTTTAGTTGGTCTTCAACCTGTTTTTGTTTGTAGTGCAATTGTTTTTCATAAGGCAGAAACTGCCATTTGCATCCTCCGCAAGTTGCAAAATGCTCGCAAAATGCCTCCACTCTGTCTTTCGAATATTCATGAAATTTTGTTATGCGGGCTTCCTGGTATTTCTTTCTTTTTTTAGTAACCTGTAAATCAACAATATCTCCCGGAATTGCCATCCTGGTAAAAACAACCATGTCGTCAACCCTTGCAAGGGCCTTTCCTTCAGCCCCAATATCTTCAATAAGAACTTTTTCGTAAAATGGTTTTTTTCTTCTTCTTCCCATATTTTTTTTGCAAATATAGTATTTGTGCGGAATCCGGGCGTTTTTTTGGTCAACGTTCCGGTTCCCAAATCTAAACAACTTTTCCCATATTGGGAAAACAGACCTATAATAACTCACTTTATGTACATTTGGCGAGAAAGTACTTTTATTCCCGCAACAATTTTACTTATATTTGTTATGATTTAATGGTTGGTTTTATTTTCAGAAATAGAACTTAAAAAAGGGGAAAGCATCTTCTGTATTTATGATTGGTTTTGTGTTTAGGGGTTTGTAAATCATCAATCATCTTCAAAAAGCGTCCATAGCTTTCCCCTTCCTTTTTTAAATGCCCGTGAGGGTATTTTTTTTGTCTGCAATTTCAGTATCCTTCTTTATCATTATCTTTGCCGCCATTGTTATATTGTTTATGATTTCATTAGATAAAATACGTGTAAGTTTTGGGGGTTTTGATTTACTGAGGGAAGCCAGCTTTTTAATTACTTCTGAAGACCGGATTGGCTTAATTGGTAAAAACGGTGCCGGAAAAACCACCTTGCTGAAATTAATTGCCGGGAAGTTGGAACCTACCTCCGGAAATGTAACTATTCCCAGGGATACTAAAATCGGTTACCTTCCGCAGGAGATGAAAATCACTGACCGGTTCACACTGAAGGAAGAAACACTTTCTGCATTTGAAGAAATTATTCAGCTTGAGAAACAAATAGGAAGGCTTAATAACGAAATTGCTTCTGAAACTGATTATCATTCAGGGGCTTATCTGAAAAAACTCGATCAACTTACCGAAATAAATGAGCGCTACTCTATTTTGGGTGGCGATAATTACCAGGCAGAACTCGAGCAAACATTGGTTGGTCTGGGTTTTGAACGTACAGATTTTGACCGGCCTACATCGGAATTTAGCGGTGGCTGGAGAATGCGTGTGGAACTTGCCAAATTGCTTTTGAGAAAACCAGATGTGATTTTGCTCGATGAACCGACCAACCACCTGGATATCGAGTCGATTCAGTGGCTGGAAGATTTTTTGAAAAACTACAAAGGTTCCATTGTGCTGGTTTCGCACGATAAAGCTTTTCTCGATGCTGTTGGTAACCGAACCATTGAAATTTCGCTGGGAAAAATTATCGATCAGAAATTGAAATATTCCGATTTTGTAAAATGGAAAAAAGAACAGCGCGAAATTCAGATGGCGGCTTTCCGTAATCAGCAAAAAATGATTGAGGATACTGAGAAGTTCATTGAACGATTTCGGTATAAAGCCACTAAGGCAGTGCAGGTTCAGTCCAGAATTAAGCAACTTGAAAAGATTGACCGCATTGAACTCGAGGAGCAGGACAATTCGCAAATGAATATTAAATTTCCACCGGCGCCGCGTTCGGGGAGGGTGGTGGTTGAAGCAAAAAATATTTCGAAAAGGTATGGCGACAACCAGGTGTTGAAAGATGTTGACCTTACTGTTGAAAGCGGTGAAAAGATTGCATTTATCGGGCGTAACGGAGAAGGTAAAACCACTTTGGTGCGAATTATTCTTGACGAAATTGAGCATGACGGAGAATTAAAGCTGGGGCATAATGTCAAGTTGGGGTATTTTGCTCAAAACCAGGCCCAGCTTCTGAACGAAACCCTGACAGTTTTTGAAACCATTGATGAAATTGCTGTGGGGGAGGTGCGGACCAAAATCCGCGATATTTTAGGAGCTTTTCTCTTTTCGGGCGATGATGCTGACAAAAAAGTAAAAGTGCTTAGCGGAGGTGAAAAATCGCGGCTGGCAATGATACGACTGATGCTTGAACCGGTGAATTTGCTTGTGCTCGATGAGCCGACAAATCACCTGGATATGCAATCGAAAGAAATATTGAAAAATGCACTTATCCATTTTAGCGGAACCGTGATTGTTGTTTCTCATGATCGTGAATTTCTGGATGGAATGGTAAACTGTGTGTACGAATTCAGGAATAAAAAAATTAAGCAACACCTTGGCGGGATTTATGATTTTCTTCAGAGAAAAAAGATGGAATCATTGAAGGAATGGGAGACAGCAGCCCCAAAGGCGGCAACTTCAAAAAATAACCGTAAACAAAAATTACCTGGCAAAGAGCTGAATTATGAAGAGCGAAAAGAAATTTCAAAAAATATTTCGAGACTTGAAAAGAAGGTACATGAAACCGAAGAGTCGATAGAGAAACTGGAAGCTGAAATTTCTGAAATGGATAAAGTTTTGTCCTCGTCGGAAGTAGTTAACGATCCGTCTGTTTTTAAAGAATATGATGTGTTGAAGGCCGAACTTGAAAATACAATGGAAAAATGGGAGGAAGAGCATAAAGAGCTTGAAAACTGGAAATTAAAAAAATACTGGTAATGAATAAAGAAGATTTTATCTTTGGAACACGTGCTGTTATTGAAGCCATTAGAAGTGGAAAACCAGTTGAAAAAGTGCTTCTCCGAAAAGGCCTCGACAATGAGTTGTTTCGCCAGCTTTATAGTTTGATACAGGAAAATGATATTCCTTTCAGGTTTGTGCCGGTTGAAAAGATAAACCGGGTAACCCGCAAAAATCACCAGGGAGTTCTGGCATTTATTTCGGCTGTTGAATTTGCCGATATTGAAACAGTTGTTCCCGGGTTGTTTGAATCCGGAGTCGATCCGTTTTTATTGATCCTGGACCAGATTACCGACGTCCGTAATTTTGGCGCCATTGTTCGCACGGCTGAATGTGCTGGTGTGCATGCTGTTGTTATTGCTGAAAAAGGGATGGCACGAATTGGTGCTGATGCTGTTAAAACTTCGGCCGGTGCAATTCATACATTACCAATTTGCCGGGTATCCAGTCTTGCTTCAACGCTGCAGTTTCTGAAAAATTCAGGCATAAAAACAGTTGCTGCTACTGAAAAAGCAACCCAATTATATACTGATGTTTCGTTAAATGGTCCACTTGCAATTGTTATGGGGGCTGAAGATAAAGGAATTTCATCTTCGGTTTTAACGCTTACCGATGAGCAGTTGAAAATTCCGCTCCACGGAAAAATTGAATCACTGAATGTTTCGGTTGCGGCAGCACTGATGATTTACGAGGCTGTGCGCCAAAGAGATTAGTTATTTACCGGAATTGTTCTTTTAAACGATTCTTCAAGAGAAATAAATGTTTCGGTACTTGCAATGCCCGGAATTTTCTGGATTCTGCTGCTCAGAACATTTTTCAGGTGTTCATTGTCTTTGGCATATACTTTTATGAAAATGGCATACTGCCCGGTGGTGTAATGGCATTCAACAATTTCAGGAATAAGTTTCAGTTTTTCCACAACTTCTGAAAAAAGCCCCCCCTTGTCGAGGAAAATTCCAATGTAACTGCAGGTTTTAAAATCAACTTTGTTGGGATTAATGTGGTATCCTGAACCGATGATCACCTTCAAATCAATCATCCGGTTTACCCGCTGATGAACTGCAGCCCTTGACACACCCACCTCTTTAGCAACATCTTTAAAAGGTATGCGTGCATTTTGGGTAATAATATCCAAGATATTCAGATCTGTTTCATCCAGGTTATTTCGTAATGTCATTTTTTACAATTTTCAATCAGTTTTCACAAAATATAAATATATAGCAGTAATTCCAACTAAAATTTGTAATTGTTACACCCGCTCTTATAACCGGTTCTTTTGCCGAAAAGGGTACATTACAGGGCATACATGCTTTTTATATGTTTGTTCAGCCTGTTTATTTATGCACCTTTATTTTATTGGTACTTGCCGTTTAAAATCCATTTCGAGCGACATAAATGTTTCTGTTCGCGCTATGCCTTCAACATTCTGAAGGTTTTTGTCGATGATTTGCTTGAGGTGCTTGTTTGTTTTTGTTTGAATTTTTATAAAAATGGCATACTGTCCGGTTGTAAAATGGCATTCCACAATTTCAGGAATCTCACGAAGCGCCTCGACAACCTGTTTGTGAAATTTGGCCTTTTCGAGATGAATGCCCATATATGCACAGGTATTGTATCCCAGTTTCTGCGGATTAACGATAAATTCACTTCCCGAAACAACTCCGATGTTAAGAAGCCGCTGAACTCTCTGGTGGATTGCAGCACCAGAAACTCCACATGAGCGGGCAACTTCGAGAAAAGGAATACGGGCATTTTTAGTAATTAGTTGTAATATTTTTTCATCGAGGGCATCAATATCGGCGGCCTGCTCGAGGTAATCTGATTTATTCATTTGTGTATTGATCTTAAAGTTTCAAATTATTAAGCAAAAGTATTAAAAATTTATGATTGCTAATTATTCATGTTAGATAACATTACAATTATAATTATTTGTAAGAATTAAGCTATATAATTACAGGCTTTTGAAATGTTCTGAGCATCAGGCTTTTGAAATTGCATTTGAAATGTCGGCACCTGTTGGTTCCTGGAAAACTTTTAATTCAAATTCCGGGATCACTGCAAAAATGTGATCAAATATGTCGGCCTGTATCGATTCGTAGTGCACCCATTCCTGATCTTTGCAAAACGCATAAATTTCTATCGGTAATCCCTTCCCCGATGAATGCAGTTGCCTTACCATAAAAGTCAGATCGTGATTAATTTTTTGGTGCTGCTCCAGGTACATTTCGAGGTATTTTCGAAACACACCTATATTTGTTTGACGACGACCACTGATGGTGTCTTCTTCGGAGATATTGTGTT
Organism: Tangfeifania sp.; assembly: GCA_048616715.1. Classification (GTDB taxonomy): domain Bacteria; phylum Bacteroidota; class Bacteroidia; order Bacteroidales; family Prolixibacteraceae; genus Tangfeifania. Next base: position 23,994 of record JBMCIT010000002.1, read on the forward strand.
TTTTATTGTACTCCCGTATTTCTTTTTCTTTCTCGCGCACATAATCCCTTATAAGCAGGAATTTTTCAAAGCGGTTGAGCATGGCCGAATCGCAAAGTTTAATAGAAGTCATATCAATTGATACCGAACGTTTGATCCGCCTCCCACCTGATTCTTCCATTCCTTTCCAGTTGATAAACGACTCGGAAACCATTGAGTAAGTGGGGATTGTGGAAATGGTTTTGTCCCAGTTTTGAACTTTAATCGTGTTCAGTGTAATATCTATTACCGTACCATCGGCGCCACGGCTGCGCATTTCTATCCAGTCGCCAATTTTCACCATATTGTTGGCTGATAACTGAATAGAGGCGACAAATCCTAATATAGTATCTTTGAATATCAACAAAAGCACGGCTGCCATGGCACCCAATCCGGCCAACAAGCCTGTAAGATCGCGTTCAAGTAAAATGGACACAATCATAATTCCCGAGAGGAAAAAAATCAGGATTTTTACAAGTTGAAGGTATCCTTTTATCGGCCTGTTTTGCGAAAATGGAGTTGTATTGTATATGTCGAGCCCTGCATTCAAAACAGAATTGGATACAAATATTATTATGAATATAAAATAGAGCTGTGCAACTTTTAAAAGAAATCCGGCAAGGGAAAAGTAGTAGTCCTGCGAAAATGATTGTAGCGCTGAGTCGCTCAATTCATTTAGCTCCTGTGAAACCGGCGGGTACGAAAAATCAGAAGTATAATATAGAATCAATGCCGGCACCAGATGCGCTATTCCACTAAAAACTTTTCGTTTTATAAGAATGTCGTCCCAGGTAGTTTTTGTTCGTTTGGCGATACGCGATACAATCCGGATAAATATTTTGCGGGTAATAAAATGCCCCAGCCAGGCCAGAAAAATGATGATTATTAAAGTAGCAAATGCAGCTCCCGGTTTGGCCAGAAAAGAAAACTCACCTAATTCGCGAATATTTTCAAGAAGAAATTTGTAGACAGATCTCATAATCCGTTTAGATGATATTCTTAATTTTAGCCAAAAATAATAAATGCAACGGATATGAGGCGGAAGTTCTTTTTTATTCTTCTGGTTTTACCTATTCTTTCAGCAGGTCAAATCAATTTTGGTCACTACTTTAAAAACAAATCATTGCGTTTCGATTTTCTACTGGGCGGAAATTCGGAAGAAATAACGGTTTATCCTCAGCAAATGAAACAGGAACCTTTTTGGGCAGGCCCCAAAAATAATTTAACCGATCCTTTTGAATACGGAACTTGCCGTTTCAGGGTGTACGACCTGGAGTCTGACAGCCTGATCTTTTCAAAAGGATTTAGTACGCTTTTTCAGGAATGGCAAACTACCGGCGAAGCAAAAAAAATGAACCGAACTTTTTACCAGGCCGCAATTTTTCCCTTTCCCAAAAATAAAGTACGGCTCGAAATCGATGCCCGTCAGTGGGAAGGAGATTTTAAAACCATTTACAAAACAGAAATCGATCCCGACGATTATTTCATTCTGAAGGAAAAACCCGCAGGCTTTGAAAGTGTTGCAATTCTGGAAAACGGAAAACCGGAAAATAAAGTGGATATTGTTATTTTGGCAGAAGGATACACTGAACATGAGATGCAGAAATTTGAGGAGGACGCAAAACGTGTGACTGGTTATTTGTTTAATGAAGAGCCGTTCAAATCTGAAAAAAGCAGTTTTAATGTGCATGCGGTTTTTACTCCTTCCCATGATTCAGGCACTGATATTCCCGGTGAAAATATTTATAAAAATACACGTTTCAATGCTACATTTTATACGTTCGATGTGCCCAGGTATTTAACTGTCAGCGATATGCGCACAGTTTACGATGCAGCCGCTGTTGTTCCGTACGATCATATTTATATCCTGGTTAATACCGAAAGGTATGGCGGAGGCGGCTTTTATAATTTTCTTTCGGTTTGTTCTTCTGACAATGAACTGACAAAAGAGGTTTTTGTGCATGAATTTGGACATGGATTTGCCGGTTTGGGCGATGAATATTACACCTCGGATGTGGCTTACGAAGATTATTACAATTTGGAAGTTGAACCGTGGGAGCCAAATATTTCAACATTGGTTGATTTTGAAAGCAAATGGAAACTGGCGGTCCCCGATTCGGTTCCGGTACCGACTCCACGTAAAATAAAATACAGAAATACCGTAGGCGTTTTTGAAGGCGGCGGTTACATGGCTAAAGGAATTTTCAGCCCGGCAATTGATTGCCGGATGAAAAGCAACGCAGCAAAAGAATTTTGCCCGGTTTGCCAGGATGCTATCCGAAAAATAATCAGGTTTCATTGCGAATAAAAAAAACGGACCCGGTTTCCCGTATCCGTTTTTTTCTTGATTTTTTTCAAACCTGCTTTTCTTTTTTAGCCAGCGATTTTGTAATGAAATGTGCCAAAATCAACCCTATTCCGCCAAACAACAGGATCATTGTGAAAAAGGCAGCAACTTCATTTATAACATTCGAAAGCGCAAAACCTGTAATTACTCCCACTGCAAGTGCTATCAGAAAAATTCCCCACTTTAGCAATGCGTATTTCGATGTTTCTGTTTTGAAAATGCTGGCATCGCTTCCTTTTTCAATCAGCGCCAGCCGCTCTTTTGTACGGGTTGTCCAGTAAACGTATAAAATAGCAAAAATCGCGAGAAAAAACGATATTGGTACAAAAATTCCTTCCATGACTTAAAGTTTTAAATGTTTATGTTTTTTTAAATTCTGACCTTTGGACGCAGCATTATCTTACCGGTTACATTTTTTTTAAAGTTTTCTTTTGAATAAATTTGTAACCAGATCATTATTTCTTCGTCAAAAGAGCAGAAAAGATGGAAAAGCATGATGACAGCTATTATATTGAAAAGGTTTTGGCCGGACAGACAAATTACTTTTCATATTTAGTTGATAAGTATCAGGATATTGTGTTTTCCATTGCACTGAAAGTTCTTAAAAATCGTGAAGAAGCCGAAGAAATGGCGCAGGAAAGTTTTATAAAGGCCTATAAGTCTTTGGGTTCATTTAAAGGTAAAGCAAAATTTTCTACCTGGATTTACCGGATTACCTATAATACGTGTATTTCGGAAACCAGGAAAAAGAAAAATCATTTCACGTCAACCGATGATATTCAAATAAAAGATGAAGCGGAAGAAATGAACCTCGACGGGATACCCGAAGAAAACCGGGCCGAAGTTATTCAGGCTGCCCTGAAAAAACTTCCTGAAGATGAATACACGCTTGTTCTTTTGTATTATTTCGAAGAACAATCGGTTGAAGATATTTGTAAGGTAACCGGCCTATCGGAAAGTAATGCCAAAGTAAAACTTTACAGGGCACGGAAAAAACTTTACACGATTTTAAATGATATGTTGAAAGATGAATTATATACAATATTATGAAACCGGAAATTGATGATAAAAAACTGAAGGAGTTGCTGAAATACGCAAAACCTGAATCGCCCGGCAGCGATTTTTCTGCCCGGGTTATGAACCGGGTTTTTGAAGAAAAGGCAGCGTTCGAACAGGTGAAAAGCGAGCCTGTGCTGGGCAGGGGGTTCTGGATTGTACTGGCACTTTTTACCGGCTTATTAGCCACAGGGGCTTTTTTATCAGGAAGCGGGGCTTCATCTGAAGAATCTCTCAATTTACTACAGAATGTAAATACAGAAGCTGTTAAAACCGGCTACCAGTCGGTGTTTGACAAACTGGGAGCAGTGCCGTTAAGCATTGCAGGTATATTGCTTGCATCATCACTGTTGTTATTTATCGAGAAATTCTTAAGTAAAAAAAGCAGCGTGTTTTTATAAGATAAATTGAAATTTCTTCATTTTTTGAATGTTTGGAGTAAATTTAAAGGTTTGTTTTCAAATTTAAAAATGAAGTTTTGTTTAAGAACCGGGTCTTTCTACGATTGTACTGGATTTTACCAAAAATGTGGTTTTAATAGCAAACTTCTGATTTTAAGTATTTTCCTACATAAGTGTCAACTCCTTCTTCGAGGGAGGTAAAATCTTTTGTATATCCTATTTCCCTGAGTTTTGCAATTTCTGCTTCGGTAAAATACTGGTACCTGCCCCTTAAATCAACCGGTGTATCAATAAAAGAAATATTGGGTTGCAGTTCAAGGCTGTTGAAAACGGCAGTTGTTAAATCGAGAAATGAGCGTGCCTTGCCGGTACCGACGTTATAAATTCCCGGATTTTTCTGATTGTTCATAAAAAAAATCATTACTTCGGCAATATCGTCAACATATATAAAATCGCGGCTTTGCTCGCCATCTCTGTAATCGCGGTGGTGGGACCGGAATAACTTCATCTTTCCGGAATTTTTAATCGTGTTGAAAGCGTGCATCACAACTGATGCCATCCGGCCTTTATGGTATTCGTTGGGTCCGTAAACATTAAAAAATTTCAGCCCGGTCCAAAACGGGGGAGTGCGGGTTTGTTTCAGTGCCCAAACATCAAAATCGTGTTTCGACCATCCGTAAAGATTTAGGGGGCGCAGGTTTGATACATTCGTATGACAGTCGGAAAAACCAACTTCACCGTTTCCGTAAGTTGCAGCCGACGAGGCATACAACAGGGGAACCTGAATTTCGGAACAAATATTCCAAAGCCGCTGAGAATAAATCAGGTTCAGTTGCTGGTACAACTCTGGTTCTTGCCCCAACGTGTCGGTCCGGGCTCCCATGTGAAAAATGAAATCTACGTCGCTTGCATTTTTGATGAGCCACTTAAAAAATTTTTCCCGGTCGATGAATTTCCGGTATTTTTTATTTAAAAGATTAAAATCTTTATTGGGGTCGTCAAACCGATCAACGAGAATTAGGTCGGTGTATCCGGCCTGGTTGAGCTTTCCTGTTAAATAACTGCCTATAAATCCGGCGGCGCCTGTAATTACTATCATTTATTTTAGCGGTTTAATTCGGTACAGCAATATCAAATTAAAAGCGTGGTCACAAATATAACTGCTGCCCTTTTCAATTATTGTATAATTTGAAAGATAATTTTAACATTTTTTAATTCATTCGTTTTTCAAAAATAAGATAGTGTTCATGGTGTTTGGGTTGCGTTGAACCAGAAAAAAATTACAGGCACATTTCCCGGATTAGTAAAAGCTTGTATTTTTAAAAACCCTTCAGGCATTCATACTGATTTTATGAAAAAAAGTTAATCTTTGTATGAAATTTAATGACAGTAAGTTATGGAATTACCAAAAACAATTGATTCAAATGGTTACGGTAGGTACGAAGAATTTGACGAAGAAGTAACCGAAAAACTCTCGCAAAATTATAAAAATATACTGGAAATAATTGGCGAAGATATTGCACGTGAGGGCTTGGATAAAACTCCTGTAAGAGTGGCCAAATCGATGCAGTTTTTGTTGCAGGGATACAAAACCGATCCGGTGGAAATTTTAAAATCTGCTATGTTTAAAGAAGATTACCGCCAGATGGTAATTGTGAAAGACATTGAAATATATTCGATGTGCGAGCATCATCTTTTGCCGTTTTTTGGTAAAGCTCACGTGGCTTACATTCCAAACGGTACAATTACCGGGCTAAGCAAAATTGCACGGGTGGTTGATGTGTTTGCCCGTCGTTTGCAGGTTCAGGAAAGAATGACCACCCAAATAAAAGAATGCATCCAGGATACGCTCCATCCGCTGGGAGTGGCAGTGGTTATCGAGGCGCAGCATTTATGCATGCAAATGCGCGGAATTGAAAAACAGCATTCCATTACAACAACATCCGATTTTACCGGGGCTTTTCAGAAAGACGCAACCCGCGGCGAGTTTATTAAACTTATCAGTACCAGGTTTAGCTGATTCCCAGTAATATGAGTTATGTCGTTCGGAGCATCAACTTTCCGGTTTTCGAATCAAATACGCATAAATAAATTCTTTTTGAATCCCCTCCGGTAAAAGTTCCCGCATAAAGCTTTTCCGGTTGCTGTGCCAGAGTTATCTATGAAGAAAAATGAAGTAATAGAAAGATGGTATAAAACGGGTTTCATTTTTTAGGTGTTTTTAATTTTTAAGAATCGGAAAAGTGAATTTAAAATGAACAATTTCTTGATATAAATACTTTTAGTAGTAAAATTTTAATGAAAATAAAACGATTCTGTTATGAAAACAATTTTATCTGCATTTCTATTTGTAATTATTTTAAGTGGCGGTCACCTACAGGCTCAGAAACTTGAAAAAGTCTGGGAAACTTCAACTGAAATGAAAACACCTGAATCTGCTTTTTACGATGCTGATCGGGATGTTATTTATGTATCCAATATAAACGAAAATCCC
>JBMCIT010000003.1:0-22798 GCA_048616715.1 Tangfeifania sp.
TAAGCCCGGTAAACAACATACTGATAAGTACTTTTCTATTTATGATGAACTTCATGTTATTTCTTTACAAACAAGGTTTTTGTCCTGTCTAAAATGTCGTAAACACAGGGAATGACCACCAGCGTTAACAGGGTTGAAGTGACCAGTCCTCCAATTACTGCAAGCGCCATGGGTGAACGCAGCGAGGCACTTTCGCCAAATCCGAATGTGAGTGGCAGCAAGGCAAGAATGGTAGTGATACTGGTCATAAAAATCGGGCGAATACGTTGCTGGCCGGCCTGTAAAATGGCCGATTTACGATCGAGCCCTTCCCGTATTAACTGGTTAATCCGGTCGACAAGAATAATGGAATTGTTTACTGCAATACCGGCAAGCATAATCAACCCGATGAGCGCCATAATATTGAATGTTTTATTCAGCGCGAAAAAGATGAGGATGCTTCCCACCACTGCCAGCGGAATGGTTAGCAGAATGGTAAACGGATGGATAAGAGACTCAAATTGAGAAGCCATGACCATGTAAACCAACACAATTGAAAGCAGCAGCGCAAAACTGAGGCTGTCCATCGATTCCTGCCGTTTTTCTTCTTCGCCGGTAACCATAATCCGGTAATCGGGCGGGAGGTTGATTTCGGCAGTTTCCTGCCTAATGGTATTGGCCACATGATCGAGCGCGAGCCCTTTTTCCATGTTGGCGGTAACTTTTCCTATGCGGTTCTGGTTTTTACGGTATATCTCGTTAGGGGCCACACCGTAAGAAATATCTGCAATTTCGTCCAGCATAAACTCCTGGTTGTTGGCAGTTATTCTTAAGTCGTTCATTTCATTCAACCCTTTTTCCGGAACTTTTATGGTGATGTCCCGCATTTCGCCCTCTTTCTCGAGCTGGCCGGCATTCTTTCCTTCCAGTTGATCCTGGATTTGAGTAATTACGGTACTGACATCGATGTTGTACATTCCGGCCCGCACACGGTCGACAAATACTTCCACTTCAGGTGCACCTTCTTCGGTTGATGACTGGACATTGAACAATCCGTCGATTCCGTTTATTTTTTCTTTTACCTGCGCCACAATGTTTTCTATTTCACTGAGATCCTCCCCGCGTACCTCAACCACTACCGGTGCTTCACCGGTTCCGAGAATCGATTTGAGTGCGCTTTCTTCCCGGGTAAAAGTAACATCCAGATCTGGAATGTTGCTGGTGAGGTTGGTAACGGTTGTAATTACACTTTGTGCTGAAAGCGTGGATTCTTCGTTCAGAATAACTTTGATTTCAGCAGTATTTTCTCCTTGAAAAATACTGGTTTCGTTGGTACCCATGCCGGTTGACGGGCCTGAATGGGAGTATATTTTTTCGAGATTTTCGCCCAAATAATCGGTTAAAACCGTTTCAATATTTTGAACGGTAGCTTCGGTACGTTCCAGTTTAGTGCCTTCCTGAAGTTTCAGCTCCATGGTAAATTCACGGGTTTCGGTTTTCGGCATAAATTCGGTACCAATTTTTGGAACCAGCAAAAATGAACCTGCAACTAAAACAACCGAAAGAATTACTACCAGCCATTTCACTTTTAATGTTTTTTCGAGAAACCGGCCGTAACCACCCATTTTCAGCGACCGTTTTTTCACCGGCGCTTTTTTGTTTTTGTAAAAACGGTGGTAAAGGGTGGGAATTACAAAAATAGCCACAAACAGCGAGGAAACCAGCGAAAAAGCCACCGTCCAGGCCTGGTCTTTAAACAATTCGCCCGAGGCGCCATGCAGGTAAACAATTGGAAGGAAAACGATAATGGTAGTAAGTGTGGAAGCAGTAATTGCCCCGCCAACTTCTGCGGTTCCTGTTACAGCGGCATCTTTTACACTCATCCCGTTTTCGTGGTTTCTGAAAATATTTTCGAGCACCACAATGGCATTGTCAACAAGCATTCCGGCACCCAGCGCCAGCCCTCCCAGTGTCATGATGTTAATGGTGAGGTTGTTGAAGTACATCAGATTGAAGGTGGCAATAATTGAAATGGGGATGGCGATACTCACAATAACGGTTGTTCCAATCCGCCTGAGGAAAAGGAACAGGATGAATACTGCCAGTAAAATACCGAGCAAAGCAGTATTCTGCACTTCGCCAATGGCATCGCTGATGAATTTTCCCTGGTTGTTTACCACCTGGAGCGAATAGCCGGGCAGTGCCCGTTGGATATCGGTAAGCGTTTCGTTTATTTGCTCCACCGCTTTAACTGTGTTATAGCGGGTTTCCTTGTAAATGGAAAGCCCCACGCAACGCTCGCCGTTAAAATGCACAATGTTGGCCGGTTCTTTATTTGCAACGGTTACTGTGGCAACATCCCTGAGGTAAACAGGCGCCATTTCAACCCGCGACTGTCCTTCGGTTTCGGAACGAACGGCTTTGTATCCCACAATCAGGTTTTCAAAATCTTCCACGTCAGTTAACAGGCTTACGCCCTTAACAATGTATTGCAAGCCCATTTCACTGATTCTTCCCCCGGAAACGTTGCGATTGAAATTCTGAATGCGGTTGCTGATTTCGTCGAGCGAAAGTCCCTGCGACTCCAGCCGGTAATGATCGGTTTTTATAACGACTTCGCTCTCTTCTTCACCCGAAAGCTCAACATCGGCAACTCCTTCGAGGCGGATCAGTTCGTTGCGGATATAATTTTCCGCCACTTTCCTGATTTCGTTCATGTCGGTAATCTCGTCGTGCATAACACCAATGAGCATAACCGGTGCGGTGTTCGGATTGTGCTGAGTGATCCTCAGTTCTTCGAGGTCGGCATTTTGGGTGAGGGTATTCAATGCTTTTTGTAGATCGAGGAAAGCCTCGTCCATATCTTTATCCCAGGCATATTCCACGGTTATCTGGGCAGATCCTACTTTGGAAATGGAAGTTACCTGCAACACATCCGATTGCCGGATGGCCAGCGCTTCGATGTCTTCTACAAACTGTTTTTCCATTTCTTCGGGTGGCCGTTCGCCCGACTGGATTTCCACAAAAATGCGGGGTGAATTCAAATCGGGAAACAGGTCAACCCCCAGCTTGTCATACGAAATATATCCAAGAAGCACGACTCCAAGGACTATCATCAGGATGGTTACCGGGTAATTGACAGAAAATTGCGTTAATTTCTTCATTTCAAAAATATTTCTGATGATTTACCGGGTATTTTTTACCGGATGATTTTCACTTTCGAATTGTCGCGTAATGTTTCAAATCCTTTAATAATCAGGCGGTCGTTGGCCTGCAGGCCTTCCACCACTTCCACATAATCCGGGTTTTCTATGCCAGTGGTTATCCAGCGGTCGTCAGCAGCGCTGTTGCGGCCCACTACAAACACGTATTTTCCGCGGTTGCCGGTCATAATAATATCCTTCGGAATCACCACAGTGCTGTCTTTGCGGGCAGTAATAATGTCGGCTTTTACAAACATTCCGGGGCGGAGTTTCATTTCCGGGTTTTCCACATCGACGATACCTGTAAATGTCCGGGTTTCGGTACTGATAGCCGGCGAAAGTTCAGAAACAGTGCCTTTTAAGGTATCTTCCGGAAGTGTATAATTAGTTATAAGTGTTTCCTGGCCTTCTTTCAGTTCAGCAATATTTTTTTCCGGAAGATTGATTTCCATAAACATTTCACGATAGCTCATCAGTGTAGCCATTTGCGAACCTGAGGCAACCCTGGTACCATGAGTATAATTAGGCAGTTCAACAATAACACCTGTAAAGGGTGCTTTAATATTCATTTTGGCTAGCTGGATCATGGCACTTTCATAATTGTACTGTGCGTTGGTTTTTGAAACCTCTGAATTGCGCAGTTCGTATAGTGTGACCCCGCCTTTTTCATACAACGATTCTTGTTTTTCGTATTCCTGTTCCGAAATTTCGAGGTTTAGTTTTACGGCCTCCAGTGCGATATTGTTTTCGTATTCTTCGTTTTCGAGCCGCACAATTACCTGTCCTTTTTGCACCCTGTCGCCCAGTTTAAAAGGCTTGCCGGTTGCCGGGTTGGTTTGCAGGTAATAATCTCCTGCCATTTCAGAATTTAACGTCACTTCGGAGGTGGCATTAACAGTTCCGGTAGTGGTAACATATTGCTGAATGCTTTGAAGTTTAATATCTTCTACTGAAACAGGTACGGCGAGTTCGGTACTTTCTGACTGTCCCTGGTTGTTGCATGAGGCGAAGATTGCAACGATGGCGATTAACGGAAGTATTTTTATCTTTTTCATCTTTAATTGTTTTTTTCTGGAATTAGTTGTTTTCATTTAAATAGAGTTCGGATGGCAAGATGGGTTCGTCCTCTTCAAAATCATATAAACTCTGAATTTTGAGGTTTAACAATTCAATTTTATAGTTGATTAGTGCCTGTGCGTAGGCAATTTTATTTTCTGAAAGCTGTGACTGGTAAAGGTTGAGATCCATACCGGTAAGATCGCCATTTTCATACCTTTCGAGGTTTATTTCGTAGGTGAGCTGGGCGTTGTTTTGGTTCTGCCGGGCAATTTCAATCTGGTTTAACTGGTTTTGCAAATTGCGATAAGATTGACGAATGCTGACAATTATCTGGTTTTCTTCATCTGTAAGATTTAGTTTTTGCGTTTCCACCGCAGCTTCCTGTGCGGCAATGCGTGCTTTTCTTTCGCCCCAGTCCCATAAAGGAACACTGAAACTGACAGCAACCGACGGGCTGTTGGTGGGGGCATCGAATATTTGATCGAGTTGCGGGTTATCGCCCGAAATACCGAGACGCAGGTTTACATCGCCCCTGAACTCGTTTAACGATTTGGTGCGAATGAGTTCAAACTGGCTCGAGGAAATATCGATTTCGCGCTGGCGCAGTTCCATACGCGACTGCAACCCGGTTTCAATGGCTTTTTCCAAATCAACCGGAACCGGGTTAATGGCGACATCAGCCAGGATTGAAAAGTCTTTGTACAAATCCATTCCGAGGTAAAGTTTCAACTGGTCTTTGGCATTTTCGAAAGCTACCTCGCGGTTTTGCAGGGCCGATTTTGCAGTGGCAAGGTTCAGTTCTGCCTGGTACTGTTCTTCTTTTGCCGCCAGCCCTGCTTCCACTTTATTTAAAATTATATCGTAACTTTTTTGGGTATTTTCCAGTTCATCCTTTGCTATGTTCAGGTTCATCTGCGACATGTAAACGTTGTAAAAAAATTCGGTCACATTTCGTTCGAGGTTCAGGCGTTGCATGGCATAACTCAGGTTTGCGTTTTCAAAATTCAACTCCAGCTCTTTCAGTTCCAGTTTTTGCCTGTTGTAGGTAAAAAGAGGCTGGTTGAGGTTGAGGTAAAGGTTGTTATAGAAGACTTCGCTTTCAGTGTTTGTAGCATCGGAAAAACTGCTCGACCAACCGAATTCGTTGGTTAACGAGATGATCCCGTCGGTTAATAAAATGGGCTGTTCAACCCTGAACAATGCATTTGTTTCGAAATTTTCGCTGGTGTACCATTCTGAAACACGGTTGTCGAACCGGCGGTTCCGGCTGAACATTACAGGAGTAACATCGAGTGAAAACCGCGATTTCAGGGCGGCCCGCTGGGCTTCGAGGCTTTTTTGAAAACGCTCGAGATTGAGTGACGAGCGCTTTAAATCAGGACTTCCGGTTTCGGCAAAATCAATTGCTTTTTCGATTGTAAGTACTTCCTGCGCATTGGTTCCTGAAATGATAAAAACCATTATCAAACCAACGAAGATTGTTTTTAACATGCGTTTTTTTGTTGTTAAAAAATTCATATCTTAATAGTTTATTGTTTTACAGTTTTATAAGCCTTACGGCATCGGCAAAAATTATCCGCAATTCCGATTCATTGCTCAGTTCAATCAGGGCAGTATCGGGTGAAAAATAGAAAGAACCCAGGTTGTTCCAGCCTTCTTCCGCACTTTGAAAGCTGAGTGATTGTTCTTCTGCACCATCGTCGCTGTGGATGGTAAAATGGTATTCCCCGCGTTCACCATCACCTCTGTGGCGACCAAATCTTCTGGGTTTGTACAAATGATACTGAACATCATAATAGCCGGGTTCGGTAATGGGAACGTGCCACTTTGCTTTTAGCGAGCCATCGCCCGATTTGACATACATTCCGGAACGGATATATTCGCCATAAAATTCAGAATTGGTAACGGCGGTCCAGTTTGATGGCGGGCGCCAGTAGTTCATTCCTGAATATTTTTTGCTGCCTTCAATTTCTTCGTCTTTTAAAATCCATTTTTCGAGCAGGCTGATATCTTCGGTTATGGTAACTTCAAATTCCGGGTCTTCGTTATCTACAATTATTTCGTCTTGTGTTTCCGGTTGTACCGGCGTATCTGAAATTTTTACTCCTTCTTCAGGTCTTGCCTTCGGATCTTCTTCCACATCGCGCAATCCGTCCATAATTATTTGCGGAATATTTTGCGATGTTAATGTATTGATCATGTACATTCTCGGGTCGGCATTGAGCATGTAGGTTGCTTCTTTGGTTTGATGAGGTTCGAGATATATTAGTTTGTTTACCATGTTGTCGTCGCCCGGGGGGCCTCCAAAACCGCCCCTGCGTCTTCCGCCTTCGAGGCGGAATGAAATTTTCACGATTCCTTCGATATCGGAGAAATTGGTAATTTTCATCGATATTTTGGTTTTCATCATGTCGCCGGTCCTTACCTTTACAGCTTCAACCGGAGAAAACAGGTAGCCCGGGAGCGAAGTAGCCTGAAACCAATCGTCCATCATTGGTGAGAGTTCAATATCAAACTCTTGTTTGATACGTTGGTCGAACTGTCCGAATTCAATATTTTTAAACTGGTATTCTTTTAACACTTTTCTCAGAAATTCTTCAAATTCCTCTTGGCCGGCTTTCCATTCCACCATCGAAAATAAAACTTCTCCTTTGAGTTTGACGACATTATCGATGATTTTTTTCTGGCCGGGATCCGAAATTATTTCTTCAAAAGTACTGTCCTGCAACGCAATATTTGCCAGTTCGTCGTCGCTCATTCCCTGCATGTTACGTATCCAGATGCCGCGCATGCTGGTTGACTGGCTTTTCAGGTATGCTTCAAAAATCCGGTTGGTAATTGGCCATTTATCAGATTGAATGTTGTTCTGAAAATTATAGAACATTGGAAAAATAAAATAGGGATTCGGAAATTCCTCCACGGTGAAACCACCTCGTCCTCCCTGGAAATCGGCAGCCATTTCTTCGGTGAATGTATTCAGAAAATCAAACAACAACCGGGTTTGTATATCTTTTTCGGTCATATTATTGTTGCCGCGTCGCCCCCAGCGTTGCATTCTTTTTTTCATGCCTTCGAAATCGGCTTCGCGCATAATGTACCCTTTTTCAGGAACGAGCACCTGCTCGGGCTGAACGGCTTCGTATCGCGATGTCCACATGCGCTGATAGGTTTTAAACTGCGCCGGCACTTCTACCAGGAACAGACGGTCGAAGGCATAATCGAGGTTGTAGGTTATTTCAAAATCGTTCAGGCGTTCATTAATAAGTGTGGGGATGGTATCATTTATTTCATCGAAAGTACCGGTAAAGTAGTTGTGGCCATCAATGAGCCAGAGGCCGAATTCAATGCTGTCCTGCACAATTTTTTGCTGTACGTAATTGCCTATTGCCAGCGAAATTTGTGTCAATGGCACTTTGTTTTCAAAAGTAAATTCTCCTTCTGAAACCTCGCTGATTTCACCTTGCGAAACGGCCTGCAGCCCCGGTGTGGTTTTCACCCTGAAATCGAAATCGATAAATTCGGGATGGTTCCAGCTTACATCCTCGGTGCTGTAAGTTACGCCGGTTTTGGGATACCAGTTGGCTTCGGAAGTAAGCAGTACATAATCCGGGTTTAAAAAAGCGTATCTTTTATCGACATTCAGCATAAATTTCCCGAATTTTTCCTGCCGGGTTTCTTCATCAATATCCAGGTAACAACTGGCTTCATCAATTGTGCCGGCGTATTCAATTTCGAGTGTTCCCTGTTCATCCGGGGCAAGATTGAAATTTTCGGTTGCCACTACAAGATGGTGTTCACGAAGGAAGGAAATTTCGTTGCCGTTCCATTTTAAGCTGTTGACTTTTAATCCGTTGTTCAGGCTGATTATGAGTTTATCGATTTCGCTTTTATTTTCATTTTTCAGGGTCATTTTTGAAAGCACTTCTATCTGGTTTTCCTTGTGTTCGAGGGTTATGGAATGTTTGAGCGTTGCAGGAAAGTCTTCTTTCACATATTTGTTGTTCAGCTCAACCAATTGACTGCGTAAATTTTCAGTTGTTTTAAAATCGCTGATGTGCGAATATCCCAGGTAGCCACCCGCTGCAAAAAACAGGATCCCAAAAACAAGCGAAAGAATGGTCATTGATCCTGATTGCGGAAGTCGTTTCAACAGGAAGATAGTCAGGAAAATAAAGCCCAGGCCAAGTGAAAGGTAAATTCCGCGATGAACCAGAATTTTTTCGAGGTTGCCAAATCCTACAATGTCGGAACTCAACATGGGTATATTGAAAGCCATGTAATCGAACAAATAATAATACTTTGCCTGCAAAAGAAAAAGGGTAATCCCGATGTAGCCCAGAATCAGCACAAATGTGATGGCCTGGTTACGGATAACACTCATGAGCAGGAATGAAAGGCCCATGATAAAAATGAGTGTGGGCACACTGATAAGGACCAGGTAATAACCGTAAGCTTCCCAGCTTACGGAAGTGCCTTGTGAGAGGATATTAAAAATGAGTGCCATGATTACCACGGCAACATTTAAAACAAGAAATACCTGGAGGTTTCCCCAGGTTTTTCCGATTACATATTCGCCGTTGGTCATCGAGCGCATATAAATTACCTCGGTTGTATCGAGCTTTTTGTCGCGTTTTAAAAAATCGGAAGCCAGGAAAACAGCAATAACTGCCTGTGCAACATTCAGGATAAGCAGGTTAAAATAGGGGATTGCTGCCGGTATGCTTCGGATGGCCCAACCCTCTTCACCTCCTCCTTCGATAATCATTCCGAAATTCATTCCGAAAAGTACTAAAAGCGACAATACGCTGAAAATGCGGAAAAACCAGCTACGCAGCAACGTTTTTCGTTCGTATTTTGCAATTGAAAAAATATTGTGCAGTGAAATCATTTTTACAGCTTTTGATGTTACGAATTAATCCATTGGTTGAGTTTGTTTTCCATGAAATATACATAGGCATGCTCGAGATTGGGCTCGATTTGCTTGCCGTAGTAACCGTTAATTTCATTGGCAACAACCTGCACTTCCCATCCTCCTTCCGTAGGTATGGTAGAAATAACAGGGAATTTTTCATTTATTTCGAGGTATTCGGCCTCGGTGGCATTTATCAGCCATACATTTCCTTCTGCCTTTTTTATCAGTTGTTCGGGCGAACCTCTAAAAGCGAGTTCTCCATTGTTGAGCAGCGCCATGTTGTGGCATGTGCTCGAAATATCGCCCACAATGTGAGTTGAAAGAATAATAATTACATCGCGTGTACTGATTGTTGAAAGCAGGTTCCGGAAACGAATCCGCTCCTCCGGGTCGAGGCCGGTGGTTGGCTCGTCAACTATTATAATTTTTGGGTTGTTGATTAGCGCCTGTGCAATTCCAAGTCGCCGTTTCATTCCACCCGAGAGTTTGTTGGCGTTTCGGTCGCGGGCTTCAAAAAGTCCTACTTCTTCAAGCATCTGGTCTACCGCGGTCCGCCGGGCAGTTCCGTTTTTCATACCAGCAAGGCGGGCAGCATAATCAAGAAATTCGTAGGTTTTTAGTTTTGAAAAAAAGCTGAAATCCTGAGGCAGGTAACCCAGCATCGAGCGGATTTCGCGGCGGTTTTTTGCCAAATCGAGGCCGTTTACTTTTACTGTTCCCTTCGATGGTTTCATCAGGGTTACCAAAATGCGCATCAATGTGGATTTGCCGGCCCCGTTTGGACCAAGCAGCCCGAACATGCCGTTGGGAATTTCCAGATTCAGGTTTTTTACGGCATAATTTCCGTTTTTGTAGACCTTGCTAAGCCCTTCAATTTTTATTTGCACGTTTTGTCTTCCTTTAAATTAACACTGTTTTTGACTTTTTAGGTGTAAAATGGTTTAATACTGCCAATTATTAATCTTATTTCATGGTTTTTGTACAATAGTTTGTATTGATTTCTGCGCGAAAATTACTTCCAGTTTTAAAAAACAAAAAAAGCCCTGTCATACAGAGCTTTTTATCATTGTTTTCAATGTTTTATTTTTCCACGTAATACGAATACTCTTTGAATTTGTCGTCGATGACAACGTGGTACAACCCTTTATCAAGTTTTGAAAGATCAAAAGATTTCTGCAGACATATATCATCCCCAAGTTTTCTGCCGGTTACATGTTCGCCCTCTTTAAAAATATTCAGGAAAACATTTTTTTGTCCGGTGTTTAAAAAGGAAACATCCAGTTGGTTGTCAGTGTATGAAAATACAGGAGCTGCAAGGCGCACTTCCTTTCCAACTTCAATTTTGTTTCCTTTTACAGTTAACTGGCGGTCGAGTGTCCAATTTCCCACAGTTAAGCTCACATGGTAACAATCGTTATCGAGGTGTGAGAAATCAAAAACCGTTTTATAGTTTACAACCGGTGTTTCTGATTTTTTGTAATAAAGAATTTCATTGTTTGAATTTAAAACGGTGAGTTCAAAATAAGCAGTTTCGCCGTTTGCAATCTCTACAATTGCTTTTTCTGCTTTTACCGGAACGATTTTCATCGACGGCAGTTTGGTAGCAAATGTTGCTGAAGTTAAAAAAGTGGCTACTACGACTAAAAATAATGTTTTTGTTTTCATGGCTTTCTGTTTTAAATGAATAATTGTTTGGTTATATGACTGCCGGAATATCAGCGGGGTTACATCAAAATACATTTTTATCGGTAAACGATACTGTTTTGAAGATTAACAACGACGATTGGTCTGTGAAACTCCCATGTTGTATCTGTTTGTTCTGGTTTTGCCCGGTTTTAACCATAAAAAAAGGCCCTGCAATGCAGGGCCCCCGTTTTTCTGTTTTCCTTTTTCCAATCTATTTTACCAGGTTGTATGTAAATTCATTATCGAATGAACTTAATATCACCATATAAGATCCATTTCCAAGTTTTGAAAGATCGTAACCGGTTGTGATGTTAAAATCTTTTCCCAGTTCTGTTTGGTAAACCAGCCCATTGTTGTCGAAAAATTTCAGTTTGAGCGGTTCCTGGTCGAAATTCAGGTAAGATAGCTGCAGTACATCCTCTTTGTAATTGAAATAAGGGGCATAACGCATCTTCTTTTCACCTACAACGATTCCTTTGTGCGACACGGAAAATATATTGGACACGCTGGTATCGTTCACTTTAAGGTTAAGCACATAATTTCCGGCTTCCAAATCAGTAAAATCGAATATTTTACGGTAATCTGTAATTGGATTGTCCGTTTGTTTGTAGTATACCAAATCACCGTTTTCTGCTTCTATACTTACTTTGAATTGTGCCGGATTTTCATTCTCGATTGAAACGACTGCCCTGTCTGCTGTTACAGGAATTACGTTCATTTTTGGTTTCTCAACACCAGTAACAATTGCTGCAACTGCTACTGCCATAGCTGTAATTACTAATTTAATTGTTTTCATAACATTTAACTTTTTCATTTAACATGATTGTTGCTGCAAACATAACCTATTTTTACGGGATGTGTTGTAAAACATAGGTTAAGAGTAGGTCAAATAAATGTGAAATTAACTTCTTTTATTTGTAAAGAATTTAATCTGTATGTTAAGTAGTTGGTAAACAGAGGGTATTTAAATTATTTGCTTCCATTACAAAAACTATGCCTGTAAATATCAATTTGTATTAAGGCATTTTTATTTATTTTCGGGCAAACTAAAAATATGGATGTTCAAATATTGCAATTACTTGAAGGAGCAGAAGATGCAACCGGCGTAACAGTAATAATCGATGTTTTTCGTGCTTTCTCAACAGCATGTTATGCCTATGATAAAGGTGCAGCCAGGATAATTCCCGTTGGAGAAATTGAAAAGGCCTATTTTCTCAAACAAAATAATCCGGAATACATTTTAATGGGAGAACGGAATGAAAGAAAACCCACCGGGTTTGATTTTGGAAACTCACCTGCCCATCTTTCTGAAGCAAATCTCGACGGAAGGACAATTGTACACACTACCAGTTCGGGTACGCAGGGGATTGCCGCAGCGCTTCAGGCCGACGAAATAATTACAGGAAGTTTTGTGAATGCCGCTGCCATCATTCAATATATCAGGGAACGGAATCCGGAAACCGTTTCGCTGGTTTGCATGGGTTATGCCTGCGAATATGCTACCGATGAAGATACTTTGTGCGCCGAGTATTTAAGGAATGAATTGCATGGGCTTGAAAATGATTACGATCGCATGAAAAGAATTATCAGGAAAGGTTCGGGAAAACGTTTTTTTGATTCGACAAAACAGGAATGGTCGCCTTTCCGTGATTTTGATCTTTGCCTGCAAAAAGATATTTTCGATTTTGTACTTAAAGTTGAAAACGACGGGGTGAATAATTACCTGCAAAAGGTGAATATTATTAAAAATGCAAATGTATTTACCGGTTAATGATGAAATACGATTTTGACGAGATAATACCACGCGAAGGTACCAACTGCATTAAGTACGACGGCAGGGAATGGATTTTTAAAACCAACGATGTATTGCCGCTGTGGGTGGCCGACATGGATTTTCGCACGCCCGGTTTTATTGTTGATGCCATTAAGAAACGGGCCGATCACGAAATTTACGGGTACAGTTTTAAGCCGGAATCTTACTATCAATCGGTAATTGGCTGGATGAAACGCCGCCACAACTGGGAAATTAAAAAGGAATGGATTTCATCCAGTCCCGGTGTGGTTGCCGGGCTTACTTTGGCCATTGAAACGTTTTCGGACCCCGGCGACGAGGTAATTGTTCAGCCACCGGTCTATTTTCCGTTTTTCGATTGTGTGAAAGGAACCCGCCGAAAACTGGTTGAAAATCCGCTGAAACTTGAAAGTGGCAGGTACACTTTCGATTTTGACGATTTAAAATCGAAAATCACCAAAAATACAAAACTGCTGTTGCTGTGTAATCCGCAAAATCCGGGAGGCATGGTTTGGACTCGTGAAGAGCTGGAACAACTTTCTGCTATTTGCATCGAAAACGGAATAATGGTTATTTCTGACGAAATCCATTCCGACCTTGTCTTCGAAGGACGTAAACATATTCCGTTTACAACCATTTCTGACGAAGCAGCCAACAACTCCGTTGTTTTTATGGCGCCCAGCAAAACTTTTAATGTGGCGGGCTTGTCATCGTCGGTCGCTATAATTCCGGACAAAACCAATTTTGGCAGGTATGAGCGCACTTTGAATGTGGGGCATCTCGGGATGGGTAACATTTTTGGAACGGTTGCCCTTGAAGCTGCCTATTCAAACGGAGATGGGTGGCTGGAACAAATGATGGGTTACGTATGGGGGAATTATCTTTTTCTTGAAAAATTTATTGCTGAAAACCTGCCAAAAGTGAAGGTCATGAAACCGGAAGCTACTTATTTAATCTGGTTGGATTTCAGGGAATACGGCATGAACGACAAAGAACTGTTTCAGTTTACAATTGATGAAGCCAAAGTAGGATTGAATAACGGGGCAAAATTCGGAACCGGCGGCGATGGCTGGCTGCGGCTGAATATCGGTTGTCCGCGCAGTATTCTCGAAGAAGGATTACAGCGGCTGGAAAAAGCGTTTTCAAAGCTTTAATTTTTCTGGAATTGGATTTTGAAGAAGCTCATTCTTAAAAGAACGGTTCTGCCAAGGAGATAAGGCTTTATCTTTCAGAAGAATTTCTTAATTTTGAATAAAAAGTAGTTATGTCAGCAGTCGAATTAAAAAATATTCTGATTCATAAGATTTCAGCCATAAACGATGTTTCGTTTTTAAAAGCCATTCAAACCATTATTGATTCCAAAATGAATCATGAAATATTGCCGTTGACCAGTGAGCAAAGGAATGAAATAATGGCATCGCAAAAGGAGATAGAGAAAGGCCTTTTTGTTGATGACAAGAGTCTGGACGATGAAATAAGAACATGGCTAAACGAAAAATAATCTGGTCGCATCGTGCAAGAATTGCACTTTACAGCATTTTGAATTACTATGCTGAACGAAACAAAAGCAAATCTTATTCTGCGAGGCTTTACATAAAAATCAATCAAAACATACGGATACTTAAAAAATACCCGGATATTGGCATTCGTACGGAAATGGAAAATGTTAGAGGTCTGATAATCGGGCACTACATTGTTTATTACGAGATTACTGATACTGCTATAATTATTCATTCCATCTGGGATAGTCGACAAAATCCCGATAACCTGAAAATCAAATAAAATTGAATCTCGATTGAGCCTTTGTACTTCTGACTCTCCATCACCTTTTTAATACCAAAAGCATTTCATTCATTACAAACAAAGTTTATGAATAATGCAGGTTAGTATTTCAGAAATAATTGTTTTCGCGAAACCAGTCGATGGCTTTTTTTGCTGATTCGCGGGCAGCAACGAGCGGAAGGTCCAGTTCTTTCATAGCTTTTTCAGGGGTGTAGAAATTTTCTTCACAAAGCATTCGGGCATTCACTTTTGAGAGACTGACAGGCCATTTCAGCACATTTTCAGAAAAATCGCCCAGGTAACCCAACCCCATTAAAATAAACCGTGGAACAGGAATCAGTACCGGATTTTGCCCGGCAATTTCAGCGGTCATTTTGTAAAAATCTTTATACAGCATATTTTCCCCCGCCAGCAGGTAACATTCCCCGGGTTTCCCTTTTTCCATGGCATTTACAGCTCCGATGGCCGCTGCTTCGGCATCAACAAAATTTTTGCCCCCGGGCGGGTAAAAAGCAACGGGTTTATTCAGTATCTGTGAAAAAATCCGGCCACTGCTGGGTTTTACATCATTTTTACCAATTATAAATGTAGGATTTACTACTACCGCATCCAGCGTACCGTTTCTGGTTTCGTCCAAAACCATTTGCTGGGCAATGAATTTGCTGTAAGCATAACCCGATTTTTTGAGCCACGGCATAAACGGGCGCCCTTCATTTCCGGGGTTATCACGTGTTCCGTTTCCCAGGGTGTTGGCTGTGCTGACATAAACAAAACGTTTGAGCCGGAATTTTTTTGAAGCTTCGATACAATGTTCTGTACTGGTTATATTGGGTGTTTTAAAGGCTTCAATATCCGAAGGTTTGGGAGATGTTTTGGCGGCACTGTGAATTAAGAAACTGCAATTTCGGACCGCCTCAAATACATCTTTTTTTTGAGTCATTTTTCCGTAAAAAAACTCGATATCCAATCCTTTAAGTGCACTCAGATTACTTTTTTTGCGCACAAGTACCCTGACACTGTATTTTCTTTTTACTAGTTCCCGAACAATGTGTGCACCCAGCAACCCGTTAGCCCCCGTAACCAGCACTTTCTTTTTGGTTTCCATTACCCGGGTGTTTGGATTATATTATTTTGCTGCCTGATATTTTTTTTAATCGACGACCGCATAATTAGCAGCCGAAACCAAACCGGGGTTATTCTTAACAGTACCCAGCTCACTTTATTCAGAATACCGGGGATGATTAGTTTTTTCCGGTTGAGCATTCCCCTGATGCATATTTGGGCTACTTTTCTGACAGAAAGGGTAGTTGAGCGAATAATGAAGTTGTGATTGTCGATGCTGTTGGTACAATACGAATTGGTGCGCATGCCGCCGGGATGGGCAACGCTCACTGATACCTTTGTGTTTTTGAGTTCCGAGTTTAATCCGCGCGAAAATGAATAAACAAAAGCTTTGGATGCCGGATAAACGGTTTTGTAAGGCATTGGGCTGAAAGAAGCCATGCTGGCAATATTGAGGATGCAGGCTTTTTTTTGTCTTTTCAGAACAGGCAACAGCAGGCGGGTGATTAGTACAAGCGCATTCATGTTTAGCAAAACTATCTGTTCGATGTATTCCGGAGTGGCTTCGAGAAATGGCTGGGCGCCGCCAAGGCCCGCGTTATTAATTAAGGCTTCAATTTCAAAATTTTTGGAAACTGTATCTGCAAGTTTTCTAATTTCCTTCGAATTTGTTAGGTCAGCTTCAAAAGTCTGTACATCTATATTGTATTTTTGGGCAAGTTCAATACCCGTTTTTTCAATGTTTTCGTTGGGCAAAGCTGTCAGCAAAAGATGCATTCCGCGTCGGGCACATTCTTCTGCCAGTTCTTTTCCCAATCCGCAACTGGCACCGGTTATCAGGGTATATTTTTTTGGTTCCATTAACGATATGTTGTTTTCATAAAGTTTAATAAAATAAGTTATAACACCCCTGAATTGTTTATCGTTTTTAACGAAAAAATGAAACGTTTGTTATTCAAAAAACTGAACAGGACAGTTACCTTTGAAGTCACAGGAGCAAAATGTTATTTGGGGAAATGCCGGTTTATCCAGTTTACAGATTTCCGGCTATCCAAATCCCTCATGCACCTGAAATGTTTTTTCGGGCATTTGTGGTAACCAAGTTTTGAGCAGGGGCGGCACTTTAAATTTTGAACTTCCATAATTTCCGATGCCGGATCTGCCTGGTAGGGGACCATGCCAAATTCAGGAACCGTATTTCCCCAGAAAGAAAGTACTTTCTTTTTAAAAGCAGCCGCAATGTGCATCAGTCCGGTGTCGTTTGACAAAACGAGTGCCGCGTCCCTGACAAGGCTGGCCGACTGATTCAGGCTAATTTTCCCGGATAGGCTGATTACATTTTTACCGGTTTTATCAACTATTTTTTGAGCTTCCCCACTTTCGCTTTTACCACCCAGAAGAATCACCGGATGATCAATCCCGTTGCAGATTTCAATGATTTTTTCAGCCGGCAATCTTTTGGTTGAATAGGTGCCTGCAATTACAAAAGCAATGTATCCGTTTTGAAATGCTTCCGGCAGCTCAGAAAGCGGATAGCTTTCATTGTCGGGAATAAAAAAATCGAGCCCCTTTCCGTCGTTTTTTACATCGAAAACCGACAGCGTTTCCATGTAGCGGTCAACAATGTGTTTGCCGGGCATTCGGTTTATTTTAAACTTTACGAGCAGGTATTTTTTAAAATTCAGTTTTTGAAACGAAAAAGAGGGCATTTTTAACTTCGATTTAATCCGGTTGCTCCGGATATTCTGGTGCAAATCAATGATGTAGTCAAACTGTTCTTTTTCAAGTTCGTTTATCAGTTCGGGCAGGCTTTCTTTTAAAACGTGAACCTTATCGATGTAGGGATTTGAGGCAACAATTGAGGCATGTCTTTTTTTGGTGACAAAATGTACCTCGGCTCCTTCAACCTGTTGTTTCAGGCAACGTATTACCGGAGATGTAAGAACAATATCGCCGATGGAACTGAAGCGTATGACGAGGTACTTTATTTTCATGATAATTAAGAATCCCTAAAAAAATCACCGGGGTTTCCTGTATCTGTATTTTGTTTTCAAATTTTTTCGAGCAATACAATTATTTTGTTTTTTTTGTTTTCAACTACACCGCTTTCCACAAAAAAAGAATGTTCTTTTTTGTTTTCATCAACAACTTTAAGCGTTCCTTTTTCAAGAGTAGAAATAATTGGAGCGTGGTTTTTCAGAAGCTGAAATGAACCCTTGCTGCCCGGAAGTTTTACACTCCTGACTTCGCCTTCGAATATTATTTTATCGGGTGTAACAATTTCAAGAAACATAGGCAACAGTTAATATTTATTTTTTTGCGAGTAATTTTTCGCCCTTTAAAATGGCTTCCTCAATTGTACCCACCAGGTTAAATGCTGATTCGGGGTATTTGTCTACCTCTCCGTTCAATATCATGTTGAATCCTTTAATGGTATCTTCAATCGACACCAGTTTTCCCTTAAGGCCTGTAAACTGTTCGGCTACAAAAAATGGTTGTGAAAGGAAACGCTGGGCACGGCGTGCACGGTGTACCACCAGTTTGTCATCTTCCGACAGTTCTTCCATACCCAGAATTGCAATAATATCCTGAAGTTCCTGGTAACGCTGCAAAAGTTGAATAACATCCTGGGCACATTTGTAATGTTCTTCGCCCACAATATCGGGGGTCAGGATGCGTGAAGAAGAGTCCAGCGGATCGACAGCCGGGTAAATGCCCAGTTCCGAAATTTTCCGGCTCAGTACAGTTGTTGCATCCAGGTGGGCAAATGTAGTTGCCGGCGCCGGGTCGGTAAGGTCGTCGGCAGGTACATAAACTGCCTGAACCGAGGTTATGGAGCCGTGTTTTGTAGAGGTAATCCGTTCCTGCATAATTCCCATTTCTGTTGCCAGCGTTGGCTGGTAACCTACTGCAGAAGGCATCCTTCCGAGCAGCGCCGAAACTTCGGAACCTGCCTGGGTAAAGCGGAAAATATTATCGATAAAGAAAAGAATATCGCGGCCGCTGCTGTTGGTGTCGCCGGCATCGCGCAAACTTTCGGCAATTGACAGCCCCGAGAGTGCTACCCGGGCACGGGCGCCCGGTGGTTCATTCATCTGTCCGAAAACCATTGCGAGTTTCGATTTTTTCAGTTTTTCATTGTCCACTTTCGACAAATCCCAGCTTCCTTCCTCCATCGATTTTTTAAACGCTTCGCCATAATCAACAATGTTGGCTTCAATCATTTCGCGGAGCAGGTCGTTTCCTTCGCGGGTACGTTCACCCACGCCGGCAAAAACCGATAGTCCGCTGTGGGCCAGCGCAATGTTGTTTATGAGTTCCTGAATCAGCACTGTTTTTCCTACACCGGCACCGCCAAACAATCCGATTTTTCCGCCCTTTGCATAAGGTTCAATTAAATCGATAACTTTAATTCCTGTAAAAAGAATTTCAGTGTTGGTCAGCAAATCCTCATATTTTGGAGGATCTTTGTGAATAGGCCCTCCGTTTTTGGGAAGTGCCTCAAGCCCGTCGATGGAATCGCCTACCACATTTACCAGCCGCCCGAGGGCTGATTCCCCTGAGGGCATGGTAATGGGTTTTCCGGTAGGGTTGACTTCCATGCCCCGGGTTAAACCATCTGTTGAATCCATGGCAACACAACGAATGGTATTTTCGCCAATGTGTTGCTGGCACTCAATAATCAGGTTGCTATTTTCTTTGCGGATAACTTCAAGGGCGTCATAAATGGAAGGAAGTTTACTGCCTTCTTTTTCAAAAATAACGTCGACTACAGGGCCTATAACCTGGATTATTTTTCCTTTTGTTTGATTCATTTATTGCTGAAGTTTAAAAAGCGGCAAAAAGATACCGTTTTTTTTTTAGTTGAGCCAAGTTACTACTGATTTGGTTTGTTGCATCTTCAATTTTTCGT
The DNA here is from genome assembly GCA_048616715.1 of Tangfeifania sp. Taxonomy (GTDB): domain Bacteria; phylum Bacteroidota; class Bacteroidia; order Bacteroidales; family Prolixibacteraceae; genus Tangfeifania. The sequence continues at coordinate 19,389 of JBMCIT010000003.1, forward strand.
TTTTTTTGTTTAATTATGAATTGCGCCCGAGCATCTTCTTACTCAGGTTTTTTAACGGCATTTTTCTTTTTTCATCAACCGGTAATTTTTGCAATATTTCGAAGGCAGCATCAAAATAGAAGTCGATTTTCCTTTCCGCCAGTTGCTTCACTCCCAGCTGATTGTACAGTTCTGATACCGCATTGATTTTTTTGCGAGGGTCAAAATCGGTTCTTGTAAGCCATTTTTCCAATTCCTGTTTTTGGCCGGCATTTGCGTTTTCCAATGCTTCAATCAGCAAATATGTTTTTTTATTGGCTACAATGTCGCCGCCGATTTTTTTTCCGAACAATTCCTGATTTCCAAATGTATCGAGCAGATCATCCTGGAGCTGAAATGCGAGGCCAAGATTGATTCCAAAATCATATATCAGATCTGCTGTTTTATTATCGACATTGGCCAACAGGGCGCCGGCTTTTAAACTACAGCCAAGCAGAACAGCAGTTTTGAGCCGTATCATTTCGAGGTATTCGGTTTCGGTAACATCCTGCCGGTTTTCAAAATCCATATCGTATTGCTGTCCTTCGCAAACTTGGAGTGCTGTATCGGTAAACAGTTTTGTAATTTCGGGCAGTTTTTCGCAACGGCATTTTAAAAGAAGCTGGTAAGATAAAAATGCCATAGAATCGCCCGAAAGTATGGCGGTATTTTCGCTGAAATGTTTATGAACGGTGGGGTTGTTCCGGCGCATTTCTGCCTTATCCATAATGTCGTCGTGCAGGAGTGTGAAGTTGTGGAAGATTTCCACGGCAAGTGCAGCGGGCAAGCCACACTCAATTTCATCCTGAAACATGTTGGCAGACATTAGCAGCAAAACGGGGCGCAACCTTTTTCCTCCCATGCTGAGCGCATATTCCACCGGCGTGTATAATTGGTGCGGCTCATTTTTGCTTAGTTCTTCCAACCACGCATCGATTTCATTATTGATTTTTTTTTGCAACGCTTCAATCGAATACATTTTGCTTAATGCTTATTGTTTTTATTGTCAGTTATTTTCAGCTCTTCCATTTCAATGTCTTCATTTTCATCGTAAATATGAAGCAACGGCTTTTTAAACGATTGGGTGGTTGTCAGCCTTTCGAGCCCTGTAAGCAGCGAAGGCAGCAAAATTAAATTGGAAGTAACTGCCACCAGCAGCGTGAGCGAAACCAGCACTCCCATAGCAACGGTTCCTCCAAATCCCGACAATGTAAATATACCAAATCCGAAAAACAAAACAACAGAAGTATAAAGCATACTTACCCCGGTTTCTTTTAAAGCCAGCACTACTGACTTACGGATATCCCAGCCGGTAATTTTTAATTCCTGGCGGTATTTGGCCAGAAAATGGATGGTGTTATCCACCGAGATGCCAAAAGCGATGCTGAAAACCAAGATGGTGGAAGCTTTAATTGGAATTCCTGTAAATCCCATTATTGCCGCCGTAAAAATGAGCGGAATAACATTGGGTGTTAATGACATAACCACCATGCGCCACGAAGAAAACATAATGGCCATAAACAGTGAAATAAGCAAAATGGCAAGCCCCAGGCTGGTAAAAAGATTTTTAAGGAGATACTGGGTTCCTTTGAAAGCGGTGATGCTCGAGCCTGTAACTGTTACATCGTAATTGTTTGAAGTGAAAACCGAATCGATGTCGGCCTTAAAACTGTTGTGCAACTCTTCCATTCGCTTGGTCCCCACATCTTTAATGCGCAGGCTGATGCGCGTCATTTGTCGCGAACTGTCGATAAACGAATGGAGCAACCCCGAGCCGTTTTCGTCAATATCGGCATATTGAAGGATGAAATTCTTTTCGCGGTTATTGGGCAGGCTGTAGTAATGTTCGTGGCCGTTGTAAAATGCCTGTTTTGAGAATTTGAGCAGGTTCAGCAACGATAGCGGTTTTGATATTTCCGGATATTTGGCCAGCACTTTTTCAAGCTGATCAATTTTTCTGAAAGTGGTAAGTTGCATCACACCGCCGGGTTGTTTGGTATCAATCATAATTTCGAGCGGCATTAATCCATCGAAATTGGTTTCAAAAAACTTCAGGTCTTTATATACCGGGTCGCTTTCCGGAATATCGTCAACCATATAACCCGAACTTTTCATCAGGGTAATGCCATAGATTCCGGCTGCCACAACTGCTACTGCCGTAATGTAAACGATTCTCCGGTGGTGTTCAGTAATCACAACCAATCTGCGGATAATTCTTTTCACAAAACGGTTGTTAAGGTGTTCGACATGCCTTGATGATGGTGGCCCGATAAAACTGAAGATGATGGGAATAAGCAGCAATGAAAGTACAAAAAGCCCTATAATATTCAGCGAAGCCACAATGCCGAATTGTTTAAGAATATCGCTTTCTACAATAATGAACGTTGCAAAACCCGAAGCAGTAGTGAGGTTGGTCAGAAAAGTGGCGTTCCCGATTTTGATGATAACCCTTTGGAGCGCCTTTATTTTGTTGCCGTGGCTCACATATTCGTGATGAAATTTGTTGAGCATGTAAATGCTGTTCGGAATGCCGATTACAATTAGCAAAGGCGGAATCATTCCTGAAAGCAACGTGATTTTATAGCCGAACAACGAAAGCATGCCCAGCGCCCACACAACTCCGGTAATTACTATCAGAACAGGAAAAAAGACAGCTTTAAACGAGCGGAAGAAAAGAAACAGCACAACAATACATATAGCCAGTGCCAGCACGCTGAAAAGGTAAAGTTCCTTTTTAATTTTTAAGGCATTTACCACTCTTATGTAGGGAAGACCGGAATAATGTAATTCGACATTCTGCTGCTTTTCAAAATTTTTACTGATTTTCCGGATGGATTTTACCATCTGCTCCCGCTCTTTCGTCATCATTTTATCTTTGTTGACGGTAATGGCCAGCAGGTAGGTATCGGTTTCTCCGTTGTAAACCATTTTCCGGTAAAACGGGAGGCTTTTAAATTTTTCCGCCAAGCTGTCGAGTTGGGCCTGGCTGGCGATGGTATCCGGAAAAACCGGTTCGGTTTCAAAAGTTCGTTCGTCGGTATTTTTTTCCAGGTTGTAGGCATTTGAAACCGACATCAGGTCTTCAACACCTTCTACTTCTGAGAGTTTCTCTCCGAACTCTCTCCATGCCCTGAATTTGTCGAGTTCAAAAAAAGCCGAATCCTGAATACCGATAATAATGAGGTTTCCTTCTTCTCCAAAAACCTTAACAAATTGTTGGTAATCTTTATAAGCCTGGTCTTTTTTGGGAAGCAGCGATGCATATTCATACGACATTTCCACTTTTTGGGCATGGTAACCCAAAAAAGCAGTAATGACCAGTAAAATGCTGAGTAATAGTATTTTATTTCTGAGGATAATTCCTGAAACCTTCAACCACATAAATTTATTAT
>JBMCIT010000004.1:0-22279 GCA_048616715.1 Tangfeifania sp.
TATGATTGGATTGATTCTTATTTGGGTACATTTTTATTCTGGTTAAGTATGTTCAATAGTTCGGTTGTATCAATAATCTTAAAAAACAAAACAAAACCAATTGATTGAAGAAGTCTTTCAAAATGAAAGAATTTCAATGCATGTTTGGATTTTATTTTTGGCACGTCTCGTATCGTCATAAGTTATTATTACGATGGATTAACCTCTTGTTTTCTGGAATAAAAATAGAAATTATTTTACATAAAAACAAATGTTGCTGTGAGTAAATAAAAAGCGGGTATTTACAATGTTTGCAAATTCAGAACCAAAGGTGCAGGTAATTGCAATGGAACTTGAGAATGAAAAGTCAGTAGCCAGTTCACGTTGTTTCAGTAATACTTCTTCTTCCGATCAGGTATGAAAAAGTAATGGATTTTCGTGTGGCTTCTTTATAGGGAAGAATGCTGTATTCAATCCCTGGGCTGATATTGGTTTCATGCTTTATATTTGCGGCTGTTGGTGGTAAATTCTGAAATTAAAGCAGGGTGCGTTGAATGCATTTTTTCTTAAAAATTAAATTTTCTTTAACATTAAAAGCCGTACGTCCATTACTTGTGCCCCCGGAATATCAGTTGCTTTTAATATGAGTTTTCTTCTGCCTTTTTGCAGTTGAATGGTGCCGGCTTTCAGCGGTTTGAAATCTTTTACATACGACTCCATCCGTTCTGTCCGGTCGTTCTCCATCCCGGTTAATGGCGGATTGTGGGCTTCTGTAATTTTGCCGGTGAGTTTGTTATTGCCGCAACTCAATTCAAATATCGAGCCTGTATCTTCTTCAGGACAGGTATAATATATTTCGACTTCGAAATTGCCATCCTCCAATACATCCACATCCCAGGTAATGCTGTCGGTTTTGCTCGTCCAGTTGGTGAAAAAGGTGCAATTCGGGTAACGGTTCGAGCGTTCGATGTTTCCATGGGGCACACCGTCGCGTGCCGGAAGCTGGTTGTATATAAAACCGGGATGACCAATAGTAAAAGGCCGTTCCTGATTCCGATCCAGTTCGGACAGTACTTCGTTTTGCCAGTTGTTTTTTGCACTGACAAGTTTTGAAGTTATTTCAGGGGACTGAGCAGAAATATCTGTTTTCTGACCGCGATCATTTTCGATATCAAAAAGCCGGTTATTGTTATCCAACCTATATTTTTGGTTTCTTACACTGGTTCTGTTGTTCCAGTGGCAGAAAATCATTCGTTCTTTCCATACCGGGTTATTTTCAAGAATAAGTGGTTCCAGACTAACGCCGTCGATTGGTTTTTCTGAAGTAATTTCAATTCCGGCCATTTCACTAAGGGTTGGAAGCAAATCGATGGCAGCAGCTATTTCTTCCACATTTTTGCCGGGCTCAATAGTTCCTGTCCATTTTATGAAAAACGGGGAACGCACACCGCCTTCGTCTACCGAGCCTTTCCGGCCTTTCATACCGCCGTTCCAGCGCCAACTGTTCGGGCCGTTATCCGACATGTATATAATAATGGTATTGTTTGCCAGGTTGAGTTCATCCACTTTATCGGCAATTCTTCCCACATTCCAGTCGATGTTTTCGCACATTGCCAGCGCAGCGCGGGTAAAATCAATATCTTCTTTTTCAAGATCGCGGTGGCGCATTTCCAGTTCTTTATTTTCAAATTCATTCCACCATTTATCAGGTACCTGCATGGGGCTGTGCGGAGTGTTGAACGGCAGATAAAGGAAAAACGGCTGATTTTTATTTTGTTCGATAAATTCCAAACCGTGCCCGGTAAAGTCATCGATAATAAAACCTTCGCCCTGTACAATTTGTCCGTTGTGTTCGAGCATCGGGCTGAAATAGTTTCCCCAGTGCCCCGAGCAGAATCCGTAATAATCGTCGAATCCCCGTGCATTGGGATGATAAGGCGGTTGCATTCCGTTGTGCCATTTACCATAAGCCGCGGTGGCGTAACCGGCATCTTTAAAGATTTCTGCAATGGCGGTTTCATCCAAATTGAGCCGCTCGCCGCCGGCCGATGTGGAATAAACACCACCGCGCGGGTGATACCTTCCGGTCAGCAATTCGGCTCGGGTAGGGGAGCAGACCGGACTTACATAGAAGTTTTCGAATGATACTCCCTGTTGTGCCAGTTTGTCGATATTCGGAGTGGCAATATTTCGGTTTCCGTGGTGGCCCAAATCTCCCCAGCCCTGATCATCTGTAAGAATAAGAATGATATTCGGTTTTGTTTCTTGTGAAGTTCCGGGTTGGTTGCATCCTGCAAAAAATAGCAGAAACAGGAAGTAAATTATTAGCCGGCTCAAGTTTAATTGCATCGTTGTGGTTTTAATATTTCAATCAAAGATATTTAATATTTTGAAGTGAAAAAAACTGGCGGTTTTGAAGAAAAGTTTTCGGAATTGACGTTAAACTGCATGAACTTTTCCGATTGTTGCCTCTAAAAATCCTTTTTGTGACTTTAACAATTAGTTTAATTATTTAAAAAATTGGTTTATTTTATTTAGATTCTGTAACAATTAAGGTTCATTTTTATCTGATTTTCACAAAATCTAATTACTTACTTAAAAAATTTAATAATTTTTTGCATTTTAGAGAAATGTTTCTTTAACTTGCACCTGTTTATTGATAAAAGTATAAATGAAACTAATTGGGGATATAGCGAAAACCAAACTCTCCGGAAACGTGCTGAAAAAGCACCGCCAGAAGAAGAAGATACTAAACCTTCTTTATGAGCATGATTCTTTGTCGGGACCGGAACTGAGCAAGCGCATTGGTGTAAGTTTGCCTACCGTACTTTCATTATTAAACGAACTAAACGAATTAAGATTTGTGGAGGTGAGGGGAGCGGGGGAATCCTGTGGAGGAAGAAAACCTACTATGTTTGGATTGTCAAAAAACTCCATTTATATTATTGCCTGCGAAATTGAAAGGTACCAGGGTAAAATAAATATTTACAATTCGCATAACCAGTCGGTTACACCCATCATGTATTTTGAAACCAGTATCGACGATGATGATTTGGTTGAGAAAATTTATGCACATGCACGTAAAATAATTATAGCCAACAACATTGATGAAGACAGGATTCTGGGGGCAGGTGTTATCATGCCGGGATTGATCGATGAAGAAAAAGGAATCAATCATACCATAAAAAATCCTGAATACCGGAATGTAAAAGAAAGGCTCGAGGAAAAATTCGATAACCTGGTTTACGTAAACAACGATGCACGTATGCAGGCTTACGGCGAATACATTTTTGGCGAGGCCCGCGGCCATAATAATGCCATTGTGGTTACCTGGAGTTGGGGAGTTGGTTTAGGGATTATTGTTAACGGTAAATTATTTAATGGTGCAACCGGTTTTGCCGGTGAGTTGTCACATATCCAGTTGGTTGAAGAAGGCGATTTGTGTATTTGCGGTAAACGCGGGTGCCTCGAAACCGCAACCTCGGCTTATGTTCTGTTGAATGAGGCCAAAAAAGGAATTGAAGAAAAACGGGTTTCGCAGTTAACAGAAATGTTTAAAGGACGTCTCCATGATTTGAAACCCGAGGATGTAATTGTAGCAGCCAAATCAGGTGACGAATTTTCCATTCAGTTGCTTCACAAATTGGGTTTATCGCTCGGAAAAGGATTGTCGGTTACGATTCAGTTGCTGAATCCTGATATTATAGTTTTGGGCGGACCGGTTTCTACAGCCAACCAGTTTGTGCTGACTCCGATTCAGCAGTCGCTCAACCAGTACTGCCTGGAACAGATTTCCGCCAATACAAAAATCGTTATTTCTGATATCTGGGAACAATCCGGGTTGCTGGGTGTAACAGCAATGTTGTATCAGAAGATATTTAGTGAAATGAACAATTAATTTGAGATAGAGAGAAGTTTAATTACTAATTAAAATTAAAAATCTATGCGAAAGGTTTTATTAACATTGACAATGTGTTTTGCACTTATAGCGAGTGCATTTGCACAGCAAACAGTAACAGGGACAGTTACTGATGAAGATGGCGCCGGAATTCCCGGAGTCACAGTGATTGAAAAGGGAACGAGCAATGGTACAGTTACCAATGTTGATGGTGATTACACCATTGAAGTTGCCTCGGACAATGCCGTTCTGAATTTTTCATTTGTAGGTTTGACTACAGTTGAAGAGACAGTAAACGGCCGCTCAGAAGTAAATGTAACCTTGACAGAAGATGCCATCGGCATCGACGAAGTTGTTGTTACAGCACTTGGTATCAAACGCGAAACCAAAAAGCTGGGTTACTCAATGACTGAAGTTGAAGGACAGGAAATTGCCAATTTAAACACAGTCAACCCGGTTGACGCCTTACAGGGTAAATCGGCCGGTTTGAGTATCGGTTCTTCTGATGGCGGTTTGTTTGGCCACAATAAAATTCAGTTACGTGGTGTGTCTGTATTGAACTCAAGCGATAACCAACCGATTTTTGTAATCGACGGTGTAATTATCGAATCAGGGATAGCCAATGCCAGTGCCGACTGGGCTGGTGACGCAAACGATTTCGGAAGTGTGCTGAAGAACCTGAACCCGGATGACTATGAATCACTTTCAGTACTGAAAGGCGCTGCTGCAACCGCACTTTACGGTTCCCGTGGTATCAACGGTGCGATTGTAATTCAAACCAAAGATGGCCAGGGACAAAGGGGGATCGGAGTTGATGTAACTCAGTCTTTCGGTGTTGACTACGTTTATGCCGTACCTGATTTGCAGTATGAATTTGGTGCCGGGACCCTTGCCGGTTACATCGGTTATGGAGACAAGGATGAAAACGGCGATTATTACCGTTGGGATACCGATCAGATTTATAAGCGCGACGTTGATGGCCAGAACATGGCTTCAAAAATTGGAGCCAATAGTTTAAGCTGGGGACCAAGATTTGACGGGCGCCCGATAGAAGATTTCGACGGAGAAATCCGCGAATATGTGGGTTACCCGGATCAGGTACTCGATGCTTACGATTTGGGTACCAGCTCAAATACTTCAGTTGCATTTAGCGGAGCCAACGAAAAAGGCAGTTTCTATTTATCGAATTCTTACAACCTTCGCAAAGGGGTTATGCCAACCAATGAATTCGAAAGAAATGCCACCATGGTGAAAGGTACATACAATCTTGCCAGTTGGCTGACTGCCGATGCTTCTGTATCATTCACTACTTCCCGTTCCAAAAACCCTTCCAATACTTTGGGTTCATCGTTTTCGGTTGGTTCGTGGAGAAACTGGTACGATACCGAAAGGTGGAAGAAGCGTGAAGTGTGGCAGGCGCCACATGGCGGAGTTCCTCAGAGCGCTTACGGCGATGATTATGCCAATGTACCGGGTAATGGTGTTTGGTTTGGTTACCATTTAAATGATGCTACACGCAAAGAACAGGTTACACGTCCTATCGTTCGTTTAACTGCTGATATTACCAATTGGTTGTCATTAACAGCTGAAGGCAACATGAACCATTACTCCAGGTTAAATGATACCAAAAATCTTGGATCAGGATATGCCATGGAAGGTGGTTCTTACCGGTTGCGTAACCAGGTAGATGTTACCCGTACCGGAAAATTGACTGCCAATATAGACAAAACATTTGGCGATATCTCAACCAGCCTGATTCTTGGCGGTGAAATCTGGGATCAGGAGAAACAATTTACTGAATCCTGGACCGAAGGTGGTCTGATTGTACCCGGTAAATTTTTTATAGGCAACTCTAAAGAAACTAAACAGACAGATGCCAACGTTTTCGGAACTAAACAAATTAATTCACTTTACTTCATGGCCAATTTTGGCTGGAAAGACCAGGTGTATTTAGATGTGACCGGGCGTAACGATTGGTCGTCGGCGCTGGTTTACAGCGACGGAACAGGAAACTACTCCTACTTCTATCCTTCGGTAAGTACTTCATGGATTTTTTCTGAAACAATTGATTTGCCGGCAGCATTCTCATTTGGTAAACTGCGTGCATCGTGGGCACAGGTAGGTAACGATACCAGTCCGTACCTGATTAACAGAGGGTATGAAATCGAAAATACTGAACTCGCTGATAACAAGTTTGTTTACAGAAATACAAAATCAACCACGCTGGTTGATCCAAGTATCAAACCCGAGCTTAAAAATTCATTGGAAGTTGGTTTGGATGTTCGTTTCTTCAACAACCGTTTAAGTGCTGACATTGCCTACTACGATGAATCGATTACCAACCAGATTGGTACTATCCCGATTCCTTCTGCAACAGGTTACAACGAAATGTTAACCAACATCGGTACACTGACCAACACTGGTTTTGAATTGTCATTCCGTTTCGTACCTGTACAAACAGCCAATTTTGAATGGGAATCCACTTTCAATTACTGGGATAATACCACAACCATTTCCGACCTCAGGGAAGAAGTCGGTGAATACAAGGCACTTGGCGGATCTGTTAACTATGGTAACTACCGCGTAGGTTCTGTTGCTTTCGAAGGCGGAGAATACGGTGTGCTGATGTCGGATACCAAACCGCTGGAAGATGAGAACGGAAACAAAATTCTTACATGGAGTGATGACAGAAGAGGTGCATACTACACCAGGAGTTACGAAGTGGAAGAAGTGGGTAAGATTAATCCGGATTTCGAAGGTTCGTGGGACAATGCTTTCAGCTATAAAAACCTGAGGTTGTCTGTGCTTTTAAATGCCCGTTTTGGAGGGCACATTGCTTCATACAATAACAAATACGGTCATGCCTACGGTTATATGGAGTCATCACTCGAAGGACGAGATGCCGATCATGGTGGTTTGACCTGGACCAGTGAATATGCCAATACTGCCGGTCGTTCCTACGATGATGGTATAATCCCTGATGGAGTTTTTGCTGAAGAACAAAAAGTTACCACTCCCAGTGGAGACAGGGTGGATGTAGGCGGAATGACTTACCAGGAAGCTTATGATGCGGGTTATGTTGAACCTACTCACGCCAGTTTTTATCACTATTTCAACAGTTCATGGGGAACCGGTGTTATAAACGATAACTGGTTTAACGAAGTAAAATACATTGCTTTACGTAATATATCAATTGGTTACAACCTGCCAAAAAGCCTGGCACAGAGGATTAAGGCACAGAATCTGTATCTTTCATTAAATGCCAGGAATGTAGGTTATTTGTATAATTCGCTGCCAAACAACCTGAATCCGGAAAGTTTTAGGGGAACAAGTAGTGACGCATCTTACTACGAACGTTCATTTACCCCCTATACAGCCAATTATACAATGACACTGAGCATTGATTTTTAATCATTAATTAAAAAAATAGTAAATATGAAAACAACATATAAATTAATATTTGCTCTGATTTTTATAGTTGCCTGGGGATGCGACAAAGATAAGTTCGCTGAGATAAATTCCGACCCGTCAACTTTAACAGAGCCCGATTTACGGTATTCGATGACCAAGGCCATCGAACAGATGTACGAAAATTTCTATACGAACTGGTTTTATACCAATTTCCAGTACGTTTACCCATGGACCCAGGTTACTACAGTACAGGGAGGTAACACTGCCGACTTTAACCGGATGGGACCTTCCGGTTCACAAAACCTTTACAGCGGATTGTTCCCGCAAACCGTTGATGTGCGCATGCGAATCGATGCAATGTCAGAAGAAGAACAGGCAACACGTCAGGCGTTAAAAGCTTTGACATACCCGGTGCAAATTTCACCCGCGCTTGCCAATACCGATTTAACCGGTTCACTGGTTTACCGCGAAGCTGGTTTGGCACCTTATACCAACCCGCCACTGCTTACTCCTGAACTGGATAACCAGGAAGAATTGTTCGAAACATGGCTGGCTGAACTCGATGAAGCCATTGCCATTTTCTCAAATGCCGAAGGACAAATTACAATGGGTGACCAGGATGTAATTTACGGTGGCGATTATGGTCAGTGGGGAAAATTCTGCAACCTGCTGAAACTGAAAATTGCCGCCCGTTATGTAAATAAAAATACTTCGAGGGCATTGGAAATTGCCGAAGAAGTAGCCAATTCACCCGTTGGGTACATGGATGACCTGAATGATGACTTTGTTTACCATCGTGGCGTGAAATTCTATGGATCGGAAGAAGGCTTCTGGGTTGGCTACGGAAGCCAGAATCTTGTAGATTACATGTTGGAAAACAGGGACCCGCGCCTGCGTTTCATTTTCCGGAAAAACGATTTCAATGCAGAAGTTGTTCAGGCGTTTATCGATGCCGGAAAAGACCTGCCATCATTCATCGAACCGTACGTAGAGTATGATGAAGACGGTAACTTTGCTGAATGGAAAGCCCCGGGCGAACCCTGGGTGCGTTACCACGGTGCCCCGGTTTCTCCGGATAAAACTCTCGATCCGGCTTATGATGAGATTTTCAACCAGGGTTCTTACAACCGTATTTCGGCCAATGATGTTGAAAAAACGTATGGTTCAGTTTCATTTTACAGCGAAAAACTGCAGCGTACAACTTATGATTTCACCTATCCGACAAAACCAGGTGGGCGTGTAATAGAACTGAAAGACAACGAGCCTCCTCTGAATGTTGTTTTAGGAAGTTCGGCTGAAACTAACCTTTATCTGGCTGAATTCAAGATGCTGGGGGCTAATCTGCCGATGAGCGCTCAGGAATATTTTAACCGCGGTGTGGAGTTGTCAGTTAAACGTGCCGACCTGCTCGCTGAAAACAATGAACTGCCCTATTATAACGAAGATCCTGTTTATACTGATGCCGATATGGCTACCGAAGCAGGAACTTATCTTCGCGATGGCGAAATTGAAAACTTGCTCACTCAGGATGCGTATGATTTGAGCACTGATGGACTGGAGAAGATTTACATCCAGCAGTACATCAATTTTATGTACACGCCAAGGGATCTTTGGACTACAGTCCGTCGTTCGGGCGTACCGAAAAAAGGAAGCCAGTACCTGGCATGGGAAGAGTTTACTTCCAATGATGCCGAAATGACTATTCCGAGACGTTTTGTTGTGGGAACTCCGACTGCCGACGATACCAATTACGAAAACCTGGTTGAAGCAGTTGAGGAGCAAGGTTTCACTACAGGAACACCTGAGCCGGATGTACTGAACTCAGAAAGGCTGTGGTTCGACCAGCAAAACCCGAATTACGGTGTAGGTCCGCAATAACAGGACATCGAATCAATTTAAGATATATTCAATCATAGATTGAATTTGGAGAGCTAAAACCGCCCCGATTAAGGGGCGGTTTTTATTTATCGTAAATGACTATTTGATTTAACCCATAAATAAATGAAGGTAATCTGTTCCTTGAAGGGATAATAACAGTTAAATATCTTGTTTATACCGCATTGTTTTCTGTGCAAATTATCACTTAAAAATGTTTGTAACTTGCTCTGATAGTGTATCAAATTTAAATTACTTATAAGGATAAAAAAAAATAAGAAAGATTTTAGAAAAAGTAGCGGATAATCTATAACTTGTGTGGTTAAAATTAAACAATTAACTTTTTTATGATTTTTGAAACTGCTGGTGAAACCAAAGAACTGGCCGGAAACGAACTAAAAAAATACCGGCAAAAGAAAAAAATTCTCCAATTGCTTTACAGTCATGAAAATCTTTCGGGACCTATTATCAGTAAACGGCTCGGAGTTAGTTTGCCAACCGTACTTTCTTTAATGAACGAACTCATCGAATCAGATTTTGTGGAGATTAAAGGTGCCGGGAAATCGAGTGGGGGCAGAAAACCTACTTTGTTCGGTTTGTCCGATGATTCACTTTTTGTAGTAGCCTGCGAACTGGGCCGTTATTCAGGGAAAGTCACAATTTACAATCCGCACAACAGGCAAATTACACCGGTACTCAACTTCGAAACCAGTATCGATGATGATAAGCTTGCCGATAAGATTTATGAAAATGTGCAGGAACTCATTGAAAGCAATAATATTAATTCTGACCGGATTTTAGGTGTGGGATTAGCAATGCCCGGGTTAATAGATGAAGAAACCGGAATTAATTATACCATTAAAAAAAGCGCATTCCGGAATGTTAGGGAAAGGCTGGAGAATAAGTTCGGAAAAATGGTTTATGTAAACAACGATGCCCGGATGCAGGGTTATGGCGAGTATATCTTCGGTGCAGCCAAAGGACATCCGAATGCCATTGTTGTTAACTGGAGCTGGGGGGTTGGCCTTGGAATTATAATGGGAGGCAAACTTTATAACGGAGCAAATGGATTTGCCGGTGAATTGTCGCACATTCAGTTGGTTGAAAACGGAGATTTATGCATTTGCGGGAAACGCGGTTGCCTCGAAACAGTTACTTCGGCTTATGTATTGCTTCGTGAAGCAGTTAAAGGAATCGAGGAGAAAAGGGTATCACAGTTAACCGGGACTTTTTCAGGGAAGACTGATGATCTAACCCCGGAAGATGTTATCAAGGCTGCAAAAGCCGGGGATGAATTCTCCATTCAGTTGTTACACAACCTGGGATTGTCACTTGGCAAGGGACTTTCAATAACTATTCAGTTGATAAATCCTGATATTATTGTTTTGGGAGGGCCAATTTCCTCAGCCAACCAGTTTGTATTAAACCCCATTCAGCAATCCTTAAATAAATACTGCCTGGAACAGATTGTTGCCAATACGCAGATTGTAATTTCAGATATATGGGATCAGTCAGGTTTACTGGGAATTACAGCCATGCTGTTTGAGAAATTATTTAGTGATAGATTCAGTTGAATACAAAGAGGCCGGGTAATATTTCCCGGCCTCTTTTCATAAATATTATTCGGTCAGGATGTTTTATCCAGCTTTAATAATATCAAACATCCATTTGGCTCTCAACTTCGGCAGTAATTCTCACACCTGTTGTACCTCCTTTTACAAGTTCAATATCTACGGGTTCGTTTGTTTGCCATGCCCCATTTGTAAAGTCAGGCACATCAATTGAGTTGGAACGGTTTGCTACCGACCATTCGCTGAGCGGTGCAATTACGCTCCATGAAGCAGCGTCGTAAACATCCTGATCGAGTGGAATTCCGTTTCGCAGACAATCTATCAGGCGCCAGTCCATCATAAAGTCCATTCCTCCATGGCCGCCCACCTTTTTGGCCATGTCGCCCACAAGTTTTACAATTTCGGGTGTGTATTTTTCTTCCAGCACTTTCATTTCATCTTCATCCAACCAGGCATGTCCTTTGGCTATTTTCGCAGGCAACGGATATTTTCGGGCAATGCCATCTGTACCGCTCACCAGGTGGATACGGGAATAAGGCCGCGGGCTGGTTACATCGTGCTGAATCATGATGGTTTTGCCTTTGGTTGTGCGAATGGTTGTAGTGTTCATGTTTCCGCGGTAACTGTCGGTATTGAATTGTTCGTAAAAACCGTCCTCTGCTGCAAGTTCTGCCGCCATTTTTCCCATCTGGAAATCGTCGGTTGACATGGAAGTGAGGTAATCCATTTTGTCGCCACGGTTCACGTTCAGAATCTGGCAAACCGGTCCAAGTCCGTGGGTAGGGTAGAGGCTTCCGTTGCGTTTTTGGTTTTCTTTCAACCTCCACATGTCGGCATAAGACCCTTTCCCGAAATTATTTTGCAGCAGGTCGTGAATATAAGCCCCCTCGGTGTGCACAATTTCACCAAAAAATCCCTGGCGGGCCATGTTGAGGGTAAGAAGTTCAAAGAAATCGTAGCAGCAGTTTTCAAGCATCATGCAGTGCATTTTGGTCCGCTCCGAGGTTTCCACCAGTTGCCAGGCTTCCTCAACAGTAACGGCAGCCGGAACTTCGGTGGCAGCATGTTTGCCGTTTTCCATGGTGTAAACGCACATGGGGGTGTGCAAATCCCAGGGAGTGGCAATGTAAACCAAATCCACGTCAGGGCTTTCGCACAGCTCTTTCCAGGCATCTTCGCTGCCAGAATATTCTTTGGCTTTGGGCAAATCGTGCTTCTCCAGAATTTGCTGGGCACGCTCAACACCAGCCGGGTTTATGTCGCACAAAGCAGTAATTTTCACTCCTTCAATGTTCGACATCCGCTCTACTGCACCGGGACCGCGGTTTCCAAGTCCGATGAACCCAATTCGCACTGTTTCGAGTTTTGGCGCTGCATAACCGCTCATATTAAATTGCTGAGGATGCGACTGTTTCACTGATTCTTTAATTGTAGAAAGGGCAGATTCACTGCTTCCGTTTCTTTCGCGACTGCACGATGCCAATCCTCCTGAAAGCATCCCGGCTCCTGCAACGCCGGCAATCTGGAAAAATTTTCTCCTGTTAGTTTTCATTGTGGAAATTTTTATTTGATTTAGTTTTGAATTTATTTTAAAAGCAACCTGTTTCTATTAAAAAAGATTAAAAATATAAATTTATTTTCAATTACAACTGATTTTTTCCGAAAGTTAAATACGACATTATTTTTTTCTATATTAGTTCACTGAAACTAAATCCGGTTCTTATTTGCAGGTCAATTTAATAATTTGATTTACAAATGGCTGCATCTTTATCTTACTAAATTTAAAATGTATGAAAAAATTTATTTTGCTGGTTGCTGTTTTAATAGTTGTTTTCCGGGGGTTTTCTCAGGAGGAAGTTATAAAAACAGGATGGAATTTTGGCGCATTGCCCACCATAACTTTCGATACTGATCTTGGGTTTCAGTACGGCGCACTTGTAAACCTTTACAATTATGGCGATGGCAGCAGGTACCCCAATTACGATCATTCGCTCTATTTTGAAGTGTCGCGGTTTACCAAAGGAAGCGGCATTAACCGGTTTTATTACGATTCGGACAAACTGATTGAAGGGCTTCAAACATCCGTCGATCTCAGTTATCTTTCCGATCAGGCTTATGACTTTTACGGTTTCAACGGGTACGAAGCAGTTGTGAATCCTGAATGGATTGACGATGAAAATGAAGCTTACAAAACACGCATGTTTTATAAATACGACAGGAAACTGCTTCGTTTTAAAGTGGATTTACAGGGCAATTTCCCGAAAAGCAATTTTCGCTGGGCGGCTGGTTTTAACCTGCTTAATTTTGATGTCGGCCCTGTGGATGTCGACCGGTTGAATAAAGGAAAAGATGAAAATGATAAACTGCCACCACTAACCGAGCAGCCTACTTTGTACAACCACTACCGCGACTGGGGTATTATTTCTGACGAAGAGGCAGACGGCGGATTTGTACCCACTGTTAAAGCTGGACTGGTTTACGACTCGCGCGATAACAAACCAAATCCCATGAAAGGAATCTGGACAGAAGCAGTACTTGTTGGCGCTCCCGAATTTTTGGGCGCCGAAAGCGGTTTTGTGAAATTCAACCTCACTCATCGTCAGTATTTTACACTCGTACCGAAAGATTTATCGCTGGCTTATCGTCTGGCTTATCAAACAACTGTGGCCGGACATGTTCCTTATTATTATCAAACACAGGTAATTACATCGGTGCTGAAAGGAGCGAGTTCCGAAGGTTTAGGCGGTGCAAAATCGTTACGGGGCATTCGCCGTAACCGGATTGTTGGCGACGGATTTTTCTATGGTAATATTGAAACCCGTTGGAAATTTGCACGGTTTCAGTTCATTAACAACAACTTCTACCTGGGATTGAATGGATTTTTGGATTTTGGGAGAGTTACAAAAAAGATTAGTACAAACAGAATTGTTCATCTGACAGCTATTAATGGTGATGACAATTATTTTGATGAAAATGCTGAAGCCATGCACTATTCCTACGGCGCCGGGCTGCGGATTGTCATGAACCAGAATTTCATTATAAGCGTAGACTACGGAATGGCCGCAGATGAACGCGACGGAGATTCTGGTTTGTATATTGGATTGAATTACCTTTTTTAAAATTTTTGAAAATAACTTATAACTAATTCCGATGAAAAATATTTTAACAGCTTTCGTATTAATCATCAGTTTTTTAACAATCCAGTTTTCCTGCTCATCTCCCGGGAAAAATGCGCAGCCTGAGGATGTTGGATTGTCGGCTGACACTTTGAATGCAGCCAGCCGGGAAATGGAACAATACATTGATAATGGTAAACTGGCGGGCATTTCAACTTTGGTTTTTAAAGAAGGAGCAGTTGTGCATCGTAAAAATTACGGTTATGCCGATTTGGAAAATCAGGAACCGGTTACCGACAGCACAATTTTCAGAATTTATTCGATGACGAAACCGGTTACTGCCGCTGCCCTGATGACACTTTACGATGAAGGAAAATTTCAACTGGACGACAAAGTTTCGGAATACCTTCCCGAATTTGAAGGCATGATGGTTTACAATGCCGAAACAAAATCGGAAGAGCCGCAGGAAGATGAAATGACCATTCGACATTTGTTGACACATACCTCCGGCATTCCGTATGGATGGGATCAACAGGCCTATGTCGATTCGCTTTACCGTGTACATGGAGGTAGTGGCTGGGATGGCATCCTTGCCGAAAAAATTCAGGTGATAACTGAAATTCCGCTGAAACATCAACCAGGTACTATTTGGGAATATGGTTTGGGAATCGATGTGGCCGGTTATCTTATCGAAGTTTTATCGGGAATGCCCCTCGATGAATTTTTTGAGCAGGAGATTTTCAACCCACTGAATATGGATGATTCAGGTTTTTATGTTCCTGAATCAAAACACAATCGCTTTTCAAAACTCTATACAAAAAACAAGGAAGGTGAACTTACTGAAATGGAGGGTATGATGAGTACGATTTTTAAAAGTCCGGTAACACTTTTCTCGGGTGGCGGCGGATTGGTTTCAACTGCCGACGATTACCTGAAATTTTGCCGGATGCTTTTAAATGACGGAGAATTAAACGGTGTACGGATTCTTGAACCTTCTACTGCCGAAATGATTATGACCGACCAGTTGCCCCAGCTTGCAGAATACGAGGAGGAAATTGGCTACGGACTGGCAGGCTCGGTCGATTTAACACGTGGCGTTTACGGTTGGGCAGGTGCAGCATCTACCAAATTCTGGATTGACCCGGCAAATGAAATGATTATTATGACTTTTGCACAGTTGATGCCAAGTGATTATACTTACGCCGATGAATTTTACGAAACCGTAAGAAATGCATTGAAAGAATAAATGTTACTGAAAACGAAAAAGAAAACCACGTCGGGCCGGCGTGGTTTTCTTGTGTTATTTTTTGTCTTTCACTCTTTTAAAACGGAATAATTTCAGCATCCAGTTGGGCAGCGGATGGTGGCCGCGTTTCCTGAAATCGAGAAACCATCCCAGTTTTTTCAACAGCGGAATTTTGTGTGTTTCCACAAATTCAATCAGTGTTCCTTCCGGTGCCTGGATATAAGCAAAGCTGCCGGCTGCTTCGCCCATATCGAATGTGTCGGAATCGCTTGAACTGTCCACAGTAAAAGGATATCCCATTTTTTTTACTTTTTCGCGCAATGCATCTATTCCGCTGATGTCGAAACAAATGTGAATAAATCCGGGGTCACCCCAGATTCGTCCTTCAAAAATATTTCGTGGCTTACGATCCAGTGTTTCAATTAGTTCCATGATTGAGGAACCAAAAAAAGGACTGAAGGCCCCGTTTTTTACATCCGAATGTTTTAGGAGCACCCTTCTGAACCTGCCTTTTCCGCCAGGTAATTCTTTAAAATCATCGAAAGTTCCGGTGATGTCATAAATAATCTGGTCATACTGCAGAATATCACGGTAAACCGGCAAACTCTCCTCAATACTTTTTACCCCGATAACAGTTCCCAGTACTCCACCGGTTACGGATTTTTCTTTTTTGCGGAAAACTTCCTTTTCATGTTTTATTTCCCAAATATTTCCGTAAATATCTTTCATGTAAAAATGATCGTTATTTACAGGATCTTTATGGACCGGGCTGAGAATTTCAAGTCCTGATTCCTGAAACTTTTGATAAGCGGTATTTACATCGTGTGTTTTAATTTTGCCGATATTAATTCCCAAATCACCCAATTGTAAATCGAATTCAGGAAATTCAGGTTTTTTCCCTTTGTGTTGCCAGATTTCGAAGCCGCCGCCGCCGCGCATATTCAGTGCCAGCACCGCATGGCGCGCACGGGGTTTTCCCCCGGTATGTGGTAACATCAACTCCGCAACTGCTTCATCTTCGAACATTCGTATGTCCATTGAAAAATGTTCGCGGTACCATTTCCAGGCTTCTTCAAGGTTTTCAACCCCAACTCCCAACTGCTGTATTCCATTAATCTTACCTGACATTTTTATTTTTTCTTTTAATTAATTTACATTGGTTTAACTCTTGACGACAAGTAATAATAAAGCCGCGGGAAAAAACGACGGATGTGCACCATTGCCAGGTCCACTCCGCCAACCAGTATTTCTTTGCGTTCTTTTTTTAGCTTCCGGCAAATGATTTTAGCTGCTGATTCTGCCGACTTTCCATGATTTTGTCTTTCATCCATCTTATTATGTGCAGAGCCGTCTTTTACAAGCGCATTGACTGAAATATTTGTTTTAATGCGATCGGGGATTATAATTGAAACATGAATGTTGTTTTTGGTATTTTCAGCCCGCAAACTTTCAAAAAATCCGTGCAGTGCATGTTTCGATGCCGAGTATGCAGAGCGGTAAGGAAATCCGAATTTTCCGACAATGCTCGAAGTAACTGCAATTTGTCCACCTCCGTTTTCAATCATTTTTGGAAGAATTTCCTTTGTAAGCGCAATGGTTCCGAAAAAATTCACTTCAAAAATTTTGCGGTCTATTTCAACAGGGGTTTCGTGTACAAAAGAACGCTGGCTGATTCCGCCAAAATGATACAGGCAGTCGATTTTTTTTTCAACAGCCAAAACCTGGCGGGCAGCTTCTTTCACCGATTTCTCATCTCCCAAATCAAAAGGAAAAACACGGTTTGTGCTTCCGGCCTGCAGGCAAAGTGCAGACACTTTTTCAAGCGCATTTTTATTTCTCCCCGAAAGTATAAGATGAACTTTTTCTTTTGCCAGTTCCAGTGCAACTGCTTTTCCGATACCCGAAGATGCGCCCGTTATCCATATTGTTTTATTTGAAAATTTCATTCCAAAATAATTTCAAATCTTGCGAAGATAATAATATATCAAAACCGGAGAGTGTTAAATTGTCATTCTTCATCGTTTCGTGTAAACAGTGATTTCATTTTATTGAGCAAATCGTTAAAATCATTGTAATCTTCGGTAAAAGAAAAACCGACTCCCTGCGTATAAGGTGCTGTTTCGTATATCAGGTTGTTGTTCGACCGGTTATAGGCTTTAAACTGAAGTTTACCGCTCGGAATCAGTTTCACGTTTACTTCGAAATCACCAACCAGTTGACTTTGATTGGTGGAGTAGGGATTGTTGTTATTTCCAATATTTCCGTTGATAGTTACACGGTCGTTAAACATTTGGGTACTCAGTGCCAGTTCAATTTCATCGTCGGTAATCTGGTTGCCTGGCCGGTAATTCAACCCCACATCCACATTGGTACTGATTTGTGAGAGCCAGTTGCTGAGTTGGTTCGAAAACAGTTCGCTGGCCGTGGTTCCAATCAAATTCGGATTTTGAGCTTCATAAGTTCCGCGGAGGTATTCGGGAGTGTAAAATTTGCCGAGTACCACCAGCGATAGAATTTGTTTGTTCATCTCTTCCTGTGTGTTAAAAAACTGGCGTATTTCATCGATAAGACGGTTTTCTACAGAAGGAAAATCAATTTCAAAATCAATGTCCGGATTGGATAAATCTTCTGAAAGTAAGATTTTACATTCCACCGGAATTCGTTGGTTTTGATAAATATTGTCGTAAGTGTTTACCAGCAAATCGTACAATGAAGCTTTTAATCTGTAAACTGCATTTATATCGATTGTTGCATCGTACGGATCGCCCGACCAGTCGATGGTTCCTCCCTGTTCGATGGTAAACCGTTTGTTAATCACATTCTGAAGTGTGAAAAGATAATCGCCCTGCTCAACTGTATAGTTCCCTGAAAGTGTGATGTTTTCTTCGTTGTCCATTCCAAAAACCAGTAATCCTTCACCCTGGGCCCTGATTACGTCGCCTATTTGCGAATTATATATTAGTTGTGCCCGGGCTTCGGGTGTCGCCCTGATAGTTAGATTAAGACTAAAATCACCATCGTCTTCTTCAGGAAAGGTAAACTCCTGATCTTCTTCTTCTTCCTGCGATGATACAAACTGAATAAAATCATATCTTTCGATTTCACTTTCGTTGGCGAGGGAAATATTCACTGCTGTTCCGGATAATGTGGTAGCTGAACCGGTCAGGTTGACCTGCTTCCCGCGCCCGGTAATAGCAAGCTGCCCGTTGGCTACTACTTTTCCAAAAAACTGCTCGTTATTCCTGAGGGTAGTATTTATGGCCACAATTTTTGGCGATCTCACCTCGAGATCATAAATCATGTCCTGAAAATTGGTGTGCACTATTGTGCCGTCAAAAGTTCCACGGTTTCCCGAAATGTCCCGAATGGCAATCTGGTCGAAATGTATGGTATCGCCCCTGAAATAAACCGTATCGGTAAAAACGTAGCTCACCTGTGTGAAGTCAATTGTCAGACCGGCATTGTTGCCTTCCAGGGCGCCTGTCAGCAATAATTTTTGCGGAGAACCATGAATTCTCACTTTTCCGCTGGCATCGCCATGAATATTTGAAAATGCTTTGCGGATGGCAGTTTCAAGAATCACCAGCGAAAGCTTGTTAACGGTTGCATCGTAATCCATTATATTGGTTTTTGGATTATAATGTCCACTGGCAATCAGGCTTTTGCGACCGTTGTTGGTAATGGTGATTTCGGAATTTAAAACCGAAGCGAGATTGTCCCAGTTATTGGCAAGTTTCACATCCCCGATTTTTTGTTCTTTGAAAAAGAAATCATTTATTTTCAAATCGGAAAATAAAAGCCGCTGGTTGTAAAAATCACGGATTGAAGCTGTTCCGTTGAGCAGTCCCTGTACAGGCAAATCGCGGTTCAGGTAACTGCTGAGATTGGAAAGGTCAATATTTTCGAAGCTGGCCGTCAACTCATCGGTTTCATCCTGTGAAATTGTTCCGTCGATTGAAATGTACTGGTTTTCATTAAAAAAGTTAAAGTTGTTTACTGTAATCAGCGAACTGTCTATTGAGGCAGTAAACGGGCTGATTTGCCAGAGTGAATCTGAAATGTAAATGTGGGTTGGGGATCCTTCAATATCGACATGCGGGTAATTTGACCCGGCAATATCACTGAAAACAGAGCGTGTTTTTATACGACCGCTGTATTGCATTTCCTCCGGCTTTCCCCATTCAATGAGATTATCGATTGTGTTGTCCGATATTTTTGAACTGACGGTAACATTATTTAAACTCATTCCGTTTTTCAGCATTATTTCGCCAACCCGGAATTTTGAAGCGTACCCTTCTTCCTGCGGATTATTGCTGATAAAAATATTCCTGACTGCCAGGTTATTGGTATTAAAGCCGGGGATACTTCCTTTTAATTCAAAAACCGACTGTTCGGAATCCAGCCTTCCGTAAAGTAAAAACGGCGTTTCAATTTTTAAGCCCGGCGCAAAAACTTTCATGAGTTCATCCAGGTTTTTTACATCCACCTGGTACCCAAATTTGTTTTCCTGTGCACCGGCAATTTTTTCGTAATTGATGGCCGGAATGTACCGGTTCATACTTTTCTGAAAGGCATTGCGGATATTTTGAAAATGGTAATTTCCGTTTATTTCAACATCGAAAAAATCGGAGGTAAAAGAAAGGTATTTTGCAGGACCGCTGGTAATCGACTGCAGTTCCATCCCTTCGAGGCTGAATTCTCCGTTCCGGTTTTTATACATACCGTCTTCAACCTGGATTGTGCCCGCAAGATTATCCAGTTTATCACCCGAGAAATTTGCAGTCATAATGAACGACGTTTCCGAGTTCGGAAAATTATCGCTGAGGTTGAGTTTTCCGGGCATTGCTTTTTGCATTTCAACCCGGAAATCGAAAACCGGTACATCGGGATTCAGGTTGATTTTTCCAAGAAAATCAAATTGCAGGTTGGGATCATTCATGGCTATCAACCCATCAAACATCCGGTTATCGAAAATCCCGTCAATTTCAATATTTTGGTAATTGTAACGATTGAAAACCACTTCAGTCACTTCGCCGTTAAAAGCCGCCGCAACCGATTGATCGTCGCGGTTAAGATAGCCATCCACACTGCCGTCGAAAGTAATTTCCCCAACATTTTTAATTTTAACAAGCTCACCGAGCCTGAAATTTTCGGTGGCAACTTCTCCGCGGAAATAAACCTGTTTGGCCTGTTCGGGCCTCACGGAAAGGTCGGTTGACAGGATTCCCATGTCGCTCGACAGTGTTCCGAATGCTACAAAATCGGTTAAAAAGCCGGCGAAATTTCCCTGGTAAGAAAATATACCTGCTTCGTAAAATGGTTCAGGAAAACTCAGGTAACCGGTTCCCCATTTTTGGGGAAGCTTTATCCGGCTTAAATCCTGAAAGGAAGTCTGCGATTGGCTTAAATCCACAAACAGGTACATGTTTTCCGGGTCGGAAATATCGTTGGCATAAAAATCGAGCACCGCAGAAGTATTTCTTCCTGTGTTTAAAACAAGGTTTCTCCCTTTTAAATCGTTGATATTTCCAAATACTTCACCTGAAAGTTCAACTACCTGGTTCATGCCTTTTAATGCGGGAACCAGTTGCGATACGTCGTAAAAGCTGATTTTTGAATTGTCGAGCAGAAAATCAAACTGAAGCATTTGCAGCGAATCTTCATTTTCCGAAGGTAATTCAATGGTTACTTTACTTTCCGAAATGTTCGATCTTTCAGTTCTTAGATTAAGTTCTGCCAACTCGACTTTATTGTTTTTTGAAGTAAAAACCGACTGTAGTTCTGTTACCTGAAAATTTTGATTGTCGTTAAAAGTAAATTGGTCAATCTTAAAATGAACCGAATCTTCCAGTAGCGAAAAATCAGAGATATTGATTTGGATATCATGAACTGCGTATGTTTTGTTGTTCTGGTCGAACCGGTCATAAAAAGTTGATACCGGGCTGAAAAAATCAAAATCACTGCAAAGTATTTTCCATTCCATTGGCTGTTTTTCGGGCGTTTGTAGTTCGTCTGCTATAAAACCGAAATTAAATTCACCGGTGGTGTCCCTGTCTGCTTTAAATTTGGTTTCACTAAAAACAAGGCGGTTTAAATAAATCTGTTTCTCGCTGAATTTCAGGCTGTCGATATTTGCGGTTACTGTTTGCGCATAAAACAACGTATCGGTTTTCTGATCTTCCACCAATACATCTTCCAAAACCACTTTATTGAAAAACGACACCTTTACTTTGCCAATTTTTATATCGGTATTTAATCTTTCGGAAAGCTGAACTGCCAGTTTATTAACAAGATAGGTTTGCACGTTGCTGTTGTGCAACGCCCAGTAGGCACCCGCTGTTAAACCAAGCAGGAATGCCAAAATAATCAATCCTATTTTCCAGCCTTTTTTAATATTTTTGCCCTTTCGAAATTTTGAGCGAACTTAACTTTTTTCCTGAACAAAATTAGAAATAGTTCCTTGATTTATTAACCGTCCGGGTTTAATAAAATGTAAAGGGACAATAATTTCAGAAAAATGTTTACGTAATTAATAACGAATGAATTGGGGCAAAGATTATGGCAGTCAGAAAAAATAATGGAATTACAATACTGGGCATCGAATCGTCGTGCGACGATACTTCGGCTGCCATAATTCAGGACGGAACGATACTTTCGAATGTAATTGCCGGACAAAAAGTGCACGAAGAATACGGGGGAGTTGTTCCGGAACTGGCCTCACGTGCGCATCAGCAAAACATAATTCCGGTGGTGGATATGGCCATACGGCGGGCAGGGATTTCAAAAAATGATATTTCGGCAGTGGCTTTTACACGCGGCCCGGGTCTGCTTGGTTCGCTGCTGGTGGGCGCCTCTTTTGCCAAAGGTTTTTCACTGGCTTCCGGAGTTCCGCTTATCGATGTAAATCATTTGCTGGGCCATGTCCTGGCGCTTTTTATTCGTGAAAAAGGAGTGGAATTTAATCCGCCGGAATTTCCTTTTTTGTGCTTGCTGGTGTCTGGTGGTAATTCGCAAATTATTAAAGTAGACGATTACCTGAAAATGGAGGTAATTGGCCAAACAATTGATGATGCCGCGGGCGAAGCTTTCGATAAATGTGCCAAAGTGATGGGATTGCCTTACCCGGGTGGGCCGCATGTCGACCGGCTGGCCAAACAGGGGGATCCGCTTCGTTTTGAATTTT
>JBMCIT010000005.1:0-16862 GCA_048616715.1 Tangfeifania sp.
ATTAATGAGATAATTTGAATCGCCCTGCACAACTGCAGGCGGGACTTTTAAAACCGGAAACTTATTCTGCCCGATAAACGGATCCCCAATTTTCTGTGTCTCCAGGGAATAGGGAAACTGATGGCAGTGTGCAGACAATTGCAAAACACTTATTTCCCCGTACCTATCATATTGAACAACAGTTGAAATTCAATAATTTTTCCGGAATAAAGCGGCGCAAAAATTAATCTGAAAGATTCTCTACCAACAAATTTTTGCGTGTAATTTCAATGGCTTCCTGCAGCGTGTTGTCTATCCGGCTGATGATAGGATAAAAACCTTCTTCCCCTATTATATTTCTGGCAATGTATGCAATCAGCTGGGTTTCAATCACTTTTCCGGAGGCGTCAATTCCCTCGGCGCTTTTATCAATTCCTTTTTCTTCGGCATATTCCACAAACTCATTTAAAATGTTCTGCTTGCTGAGATAGTTATCGAATTCGGAGGCTTCGGTAAATTCTGAAAGTTTTTCACGGTGGCTGTCGGCATAAGAATATGCGAAGGTATAAATCAATCCTTTCCTGAAAATATTGTCAAAATATTCCGAATTGCCGATGGTATCCATGGGCACAAAAATATCGGGCATAATTCCGCCGCCGCCGTAAACGGTGCGACCTGATTTAGTGGTATATTTCAGCGAATCGTCAAGATGAATGCTGTCGGCAGTTAACTGTTCGTGATGGCTGAAACGTGCGAAAAGATCTTTGTAATATTCATCGCTTCCATCTTCATACGATTTTTGGATGCATCGTCCGCTGGGTGTGTAAAAACGTGCTACCGTGAGCCGCAATGCCGAACCGTCCATCAGGGGAATCTGTTCCTGAACGAGCCCTTTCCCGAACGAGCGCCGGCCGATAACAATTCCGCGGTCGTTGTCCTGCATGGCACCGGCAAAAATCTCACTGGCCGAAGCTGAAAACTCATCAATTAAAACGTAAACTTCAATGCTGGAAAATGAATTGCGGGCTGATGCATTGTATGTTTTTTTAGGCTGATGATTTCCTTCGGTATATAAAATTGGTTCGCCTTCTTCCAAAAATTCGTCTACCATATTCAGCACTGCAGGTAGAGAACCTCCCGGGTTCTGGCGCAAATCGATGATCACTTCCCCGGCGCCCCTGCTTTGTAATTTGTGCATTCCCTGCATAAACTCATCGTAAGTAGTTTCGGCAAACCGGCTTATTTTTATAAATCCGGTTTCATCATCTATCATGTACGAAACATCTACGCTGTAAAGCGGAATATCATCGCGGGTGATTTCAAATTCCAGTTCTTCCGGAGTTCCTTTGCGTATGACACCAACAGTCACTTTCGTATTTTTTTCGCCCCTGAGCAGGTTCATCACTGCATTGTTTTCCACATCTACTCCGGCAATTACCGAGTCGTTAACACTAACGATTCTGTCGCCCGGCTGAATTCCTACTTTACTGGAAGGTCCGCCTGAAATGACTTCAATTACCCGGACAGTATCTTCCTGAATGGAAAACTGAACCCCGATTCCCGCAAAATTTCCACGCATTTCTTCTTGCACCTCCTGCATGTGTTTGGCAGGGATATAAGCTGAGTGCGGATCGAGCTCACCCAGAATATCGGGAATGGTTTTTTCTATAATTTTACTGGTATTCACACTATCGACATATCCATTTTCAACCAAATCGAGAATGGTAGTTAATTTATTGGTGTTTGCATAACCCTCCGGGTTGAAAGCCGGCTGGCTGTTTTTTTGAAGCAAGTTACCGATGAGGATCCCTGCTGCCACCGAAACGGCTATCAGCAGCGGGATAATTATTTGTGTTTTTCTGTTCATTATTATACCTTTACTTTTCCCAATTCCACTTGTTTAACTTCAATATTTGCCCTTTTCAGCAAATTAATACCATCGTCCAAACGGTAGCCCTCCGTAAAAACCACCCGTTTAATTCCTGCCTGAATAATGAGTTTCGAGCATTCCATACAGGGCGAAGAGGTAACATACATGGTAGCTCCTTCGCTGCTGTTGTTTGATTTTGCAACTTTGGTAATGGCATTTGCTTCGGCGTGCAAAACATACGGTTTGGTAATGTTTTCGTCATCCTCACAAATATTCTCGAAACCCGATGGAGTTCCGTTATACCCATCAGAAATTATCATCTTTTCTTTTACCAGCAAAGCGCCCACCTGGCGGCGTTTACAATAGGAGTTTTGCGCCCAAATCATGGCCATTTTCAGATATCGCTGATCGAGCAATTGTTGTTTTTCTTCTTTCTTCATCTTTCCCTTAACTGTAAAATATGTAATCGATTTTAAAACCGATTACAAATGTAATGTCATTTTACGCAAAATGTTCATTTTCAAAGGAAGTAAAGTGTTGGCAAAAACCTTGCTAAATTTTCTTAAAAAAAGATAATGTAATATAACCATAAAAAAAGCCGCATTCCTGCGACTTTCTTTTGATTTACGATTTACAAAGCCTTAATCTTTAATAAGGAGCCAGACATCAGAATATTTCGGATAAGTCCGGCGTATTTGGGCTACCCGCGTCCGGGCATCCAATTCATTCTCATAAGAATCGACACAAACCCGGTAGTATCCGGTTTCGCTGTGCAGGATGATGGGTGTAAATCCCTGGTTAAGCAAATCTTCGCGGTAATTTTTGGCATTGTCCAACTGACTGAACGACCCCAAAATTACAAAGTAAGTGTTGCTTTCATTTTCAGTTTTATCTTCCTGATTGGTAAAACTTACCTGCTCTTTACGCATGGCAACAGGTTTTTCAACACTTTCTGCAGTTTTTTCTTTTTCTACTTTTGCAGTTTCCTGTTCCTTTTCTGTTTCCGGTACTGTATCTGTTCCCGGAACTGTAAATACTTTTGACTGATTTGCGGGGTCGGTAGTGTATTCCGACTGTGCCATTTGCTTTTTCGATTTACATCCGCCAACGGCCAGAGCAACAACAATAATCAATAAAACTATTCGGTTCATTTTTCTTTATTTCATGATTTACCTGGCAAATATACGTAAAACCCATACCTCTTATTGTTTATTGATGCAATAAGTTTTGCACAGGAGATTGTTTGCAACTGATAAAAAAAATGGCAGTTACCTTTTTCTTCTGCGGCTTCCGGCGCCACCTCCGCCAAAAAACATCATTACCCCCAGCAGGAAACCAAAGTCGTACCAGCCACCGTTGTTTGGAAAAGCATAAATTTCAAAATCGGTAAATAAACTGGCAATAAAACTAAAGAAGATGATAAACCCATGGAGCAGTCCGTAAAGAAAGCCGGGAGGATCCAATATTTGTTCGGGCGACTGGGTAGCGCAGGCGGTTAAAAACACAACTGCTGCCAAAATGAAAAACAAATGTAAAAACCGGTGTTTCATTTTTTAAGTTTTTTAATTGAATAAGTCAGATGAAAACAATTGTAAGTTACAAAGAAAATAAAAACAGCGGCCTCATTTTTTTTCAATTGTCAAAAAAATCCTATCTTGAATAATATCAAAAGTTAAACAAAAAAATGCAAAAAGAAGAGTTTCAAAAAACAGAAAACAGGCCACCCGAATTTGCCGGAAAATTTTACCCGGGAACAAAGGAAGCCCTTACCAATCAGTTAAAAGAACTTTTTGCTGAAGCCGAACCTGATAAAAACCCTCCTATGCATACACGGGCTATTATTTCGCCACATGCAGGTTATGTTTTCAGCGGGAAAGTGGCGGCATCGGCATTCAATCAAATTCCGGAAAATGCAAATTATAAAAAGGTTTTTGTAATTGCGTCGAGCCACCAGTTCCTGTTTGGCGGAGCCTCGGTATATCAACAGGGAAATTATGAAACTCCACTCGGCGAAATTCCGGTTGACCGGAAAACTGCTTCCGAATTGTACAATGCATCCGGGCTGTTTCAGCACGATGCCGAAGCACACCATTTTGAACACAGCCTCGAAGTGCAACTCCCGTTCCTGCAATTCAAACTAAAAACAAATTACCAACTGGTACCCATAATTTTGGGAACGAACAATCCGAACGATTGCAAAAATATTGCCCGCATACTCGAGCCTTATTTCACTCCTGATAATCTTTTTATTTTCAGTACCGACTTTTCTCATTACCCTTCATACGACGATGCCATTGAGAATGATTATGAAACAGCCGAAGCAATTACAAGCAACCACCCCGAAAAATTATTGCAGGTCCTGGAAGAAAATAAAAAGAAAAAAATTAACCACCTGGCTACTTCCCTTTGCGGATGGACTTCAGTGCTCACGCTCCTTTATCTCACTGAAAACAAAAAAATCAGCTATAATAAAATCCACTATCAAAATTCAGGAGATGCCAAACCTTACGGCGATAAACAAAAGGTGGTAGGTTACTGGGCAATTTCGGCTACGGAAAAAAAAAGCCTTTTTTCAGTTTCGGAAGAAGAAAAAAGTGAATTGCTGAGAAAGGCACGGAACGCCATTTTGTATTTTCTGGAAACCGGCAAACGAAGCAAGCCGGTATTGCCCGAAACAAAGGGAATCCTGAATGAAGAAGCCGGGGTTTTTGTGAGTGTTTATGTAAACAACGAGCTGCGCGGATGTATCGGTAATTTTGGGAAGCAGGAAACACTAAACGACCTGATACAACGCATGGCTGTTTCGGCTTCATGCGACCGTCGTTTTGAACACCTGAAAATAGGGGAACTCGATAAAACGGAACTTGAAATATCGGTTTTATCGCCTTTAAAGAAAGTTAGCTCAACAGATGAAATTGAGCTGGGGAAACACGGAATTTACATTAAAAAAGGAGAGAATTCAGGTACTTTTTTGCCGCAGGTTGCCCGAAAAACCGGCTGGAACCTGGAACAATTTCTCGGGCATTGTTCCCGCGACAAAGCCGGACTGGGCTGGGACGGTTGGAAAGATGCCGAAATTTATATTTACGAAGCTTGTGTTTTCAGGGGATAATTTTTACTCAAAAATCTCCTGCAGGACTTTCAGCGATTTAACCTCGCCCATATTTTCAAAATGCAAGTTGTAATATTCAATTAGTTTGGTTGTTAAAAACCCACGCATATTCCGGGGGATTTTCCAGTTTTTCAAATCACGGACTTTTATCCCGGCAAGCTCACGTAAAAAAACGGTCGCCTCCTTATTCACAAAAAACGGATGCGATGGTTCAAAAGGTACAACAGCGCCTTTGCGCATATCCAACCATCCTTCGAATCCCACCTGGCGGGTGTCGGGCAAAAACCCGAGGTATTCGGTCAGGCGAAACAAAAACCACAGATGAAAATTGGCTGAATGACTTTCCATCAGGTCGAAATACAGCAATGTGTTTTTAATGAAATCGAACAGCGGTGGGGCACTTTCCTGTTCGCGCAATGTTTTCGAAAGTATTTCGGCCAGAAAAATTACCTGGGCCGATTTTGTAACATCGAACGGAATATTCTGGTAGGCAGGAGTATTTTTAATCTCCTTAATCCGCTGAACATCGCGTGTTTCTTTGTGGTAGCCAACCAGATCAACCAAAAACATTGGTTGAAGGATTCCGGCTTTGTTTTTCGATTTTTTGCCGCGTGCAGCATTCATAATGTAAGCCTGACGGCCAAACTCACGGGTGTAAATATTTAAAATGACACTGTTCTCGCCATATTTCAACTGGGTTAAAACAATTCCTTCGGTGGTTGACAGCATTTTTTAATGAATAAACAACAGTTTTTCAATATGTGTTTCTTCCCCGTTTTCATCGTTGCAAAAAACAAGGTAAACACCTGTTCGCACACGGTTTCCGTTCAGGTTATTGCCATCCCAAACAGCCTGCCCGCCCAGCGAAGTGGTTTCAAAAACCAGGTTGCCGCTGATGTCGGTAATTTTCACATCGGTATTTTCAATCAGGCCGGTAACAGTAACCGGGCCGTCATATGTTTCGCGTACCGGGTTCGGATAAACATACACATTTTCATAAGCCGCTTTTCCTGCAATGGCATCGCCCTGGTATGATATCAATCCTTCGCTTGTCCCGATAAAAACCTCTCCCGTTAATTCATTGATGGCGATATCCATAATGTTGTTTGAAAGCAGCGGACTGTTTTCTTCGTTAAAATTCAGGATTTCATTTTCGCCGTTTTCCGAAACCAGGTAAACTCCCGAACCTTGTGTTCCAATCCATTTCCGGTTGGCGCCGTCAACCGCAATGGCTGTTACATTTTCGGTTTCAAGCAGCGGATGATACAGGCCATCGTTTAAATCGAGGCTCGGCTGAATAGCATAAAAATTTTCTGAATCCCAAATGCGGGATGGATTATTATAAACAGCGACACCTTTGGATGTACCCAACCATAATGCACCCTCCAGATCTTCTGTGATACAATAGATGTCATTCATTCGGTTGTATTCTTCGTATTCACCGTTGTTAAAATAAGATGTAACCAACAATCGTTTTTTCTGAGTACCGGTTTTATCCACCACATAAGCATCGTTTCCGCGCGGCACCACAATCCATTTATCGTCGTCTTCGGTTACCAGCACCTCTCCAATTTTGAAATTATTGGCCACCTGTGGCAATGAAAACGATTCCCATTCACCCGATGGTGTAAGTTTGTGCAAATTATTTGACACCTCTGAATTTGTCATCCACAGGTTCCCTTCCGAATCGAAACCGAGGCCGCCAATTCTGACAAAAGGAGATCCCGGCCTGTCGGGCAGGGCGTTTTGCAACGGGCTGTTCAAATCGGTGTAACGGTTTAAAAACTGGTCTCCCTGAAACTCGAGCAGCCCTCCTCCCCAGCTTCCCACAAAAATATGGTCGGGGTCTGCCGGATCAGCTACAATACAGACAATGTCGTTAAATCCATCCAATTCCGGATACTGTTCCGGGGTAAAATAATTCCATTGCTGGTTTGTGTATAACTGAAAGCGTGGTTCCTGCCAGATGTTGTTCCAGGCATCGTCGCGGCCGCCCGGCGTAACCCACAAATCGCCCTGGTTGGTGTAAAGCGAAAATATGCGGTTGTCCATTGGTCCGTTTGGAAAAACCGATTCAAAATTTTCTCCTGAAACCCGAATCAACCCGTTTTTATAGTCTGCAACCCAAATCGAGCCATCTTCAGAAAAAGAAGCACTCCGGGGACTTATTGGCGAAATTTCATCTCCCGCCAGGAGGTAAGAATTGATCTTTCCGGCAACCTGGTTTTGAGCATCCACAAAATAAACGTCCGAACTTCCGGTAATTACCATGTAATCGTTAACCACCTGAATTTCGCGGACAGAGTAAACCGAATGCAAATAGCGCTGCCAGCCCTGGCCATCGAAACGATAGAGCTCATTCTTTCCGTTACCGGCAGGTGCATAATTGGCCCAAAGCCCATCCGAATGGACTGCAAGCCGGGTGAACCTGTTGTATGCATTGGGAATATTCTCAACAAACTCCCAACTGCGGTAATCCAGCAAATTTACACCTTCTTTTTGTGCATACAGGATACCTTCTTCGGTAGCAGCATAAATTTTTGAATCCCAAACTGCCACGTCATTCACCCGGGTTGAAGAACCTTCATCGCCAATAAAATAGGTGTCTTTCACTTCATTTTTATCCAGATTCAATACTACAATTCCGAATCCACATGAAAGAAAAGCTTCGCTGCCCGAAAATGAGATGTTGTAAATAGTTTTATCGCCGGTAATTTGTTTGCGCTTTATATCCGAAAGATTTAAAACTCCCGTTTCGTACACCAAATCGATGTTGCTGTTTTTATAAGCTACCACCAGCACCTGGCTGGCTTCGTTCCATGCAATGGTTTGAATGCCAAAATCTGTCAGGCCGTTTACTCCCGTAAATTTCTGAATGCTGTTGTCGTCGCGGTCGAAATAAAAAAGGCCGCCCTCCGTAGCGCAATACACTTTTGAGCCTGCAACAGAAATTTTTATGGCATTTGAAAAAGAGAGGTAGTCCTGCCACGTTTCCTGCTGCCGCCGGGCCTGAAGTTGGAAAGTGATTAAAAAAGCTATAATTACACTAAGTATTATGCGCATGAACTCTGAGTTTTGCTGTTAAATTGTTTGCAGGTACTTTACCAGTTTTTGCACGGCCCGCCCGCGGTGGCTGATTTTGTTTTTATCCTGAAGGTCCATTTCGGCAAATGTTTTGTCAAAACCTTCGGGCAAAAAAACCGGATCGTACCCAAATCCTGCATTCCCGCGTTTTTCGCGGGTAATTATGCCTTCTGCAATTCCTTCAAACTGTTTTTCTTTTCCGTTGATAACAAGCGAAATTACTGTCCTAAAACGCGCTTTTCGGTTATTTATTTTGGCCATTTCATGCAATAATTTGTCCATATTTGCGCCGGCATCTTTTTTTTCGCCTGCATACCTGGCCGAATACACGCCGGGCTCACCGTTCAGTGCTTCCACTTCCAAACCGGTATCATCGGCAAAACAAGAGTGCCCGTAATTTTCGTACACATAAAAAGCTTTTTGGCGTGCATTTCCCTCGAGAGTGGGCTGCTCTTCAGGAATTTCCTCAAAACAGCCAATATCTTTTAAGCCCAGCAACTGATATTTATCTCCAAGCAATGCCTGTAATTCTTTCAGCTTATTCGGATTATTTGTTGCAAAAACCAGTTTTTTCATACTTTTCAATTTGGGGTAAAAATAATGAAAAAGATTGTGCGGACTCAATTGAAATTTCCTGGTGTTTCATCAGGGAATTAAAAGATAAATTGTAGGAATTTACGTATAATCCTCCCCCAACCCGATTTAGAAACCCTCTAAATTAACCCCTTCTTTTTCCGCTTTCAACGGGAGATTTGTTAATTTTGAAATTCATTTAAAAACAGAATTGTTATGTCAGATATACCGAATAAATTAATCGTTCCGAAAAATTTGACCGATGCATTGCGCAGCATCAAATACCCCGACAGTGAAGAAGACATCGTGTCGTTGGACATGGTGCAGGAAATCCGGATTGCCGGCAAACGCATCAGTTTTTCGCTGGTGTTTCAGCGGAGCAACGACCCAAACATCAAACCGCTGGTAATCGCCTGCGAAAATATGATCAGGAAAACCTTTGGCGATGAGGTGGAAATCGAGGACAACATCACCGTGAAGTTTCTGCACGATATGGAGCGCCCCATTCTGCCCGAGGTGAAAAATATTATTGCCATTGCTTCCGGCAAAGGCGGCGTGGGGAAATCTACCGTTGCTGTAAACACTGCTGTGGCGCTGGCGCAGCAAGGTTACAAAGTGGGCCTTATCGATGCCGATATTTTTGGCCCGTCGATTCCGAAAATGTTTGGCGCCGAGGATGCCCGGCCCACCGGCGAAAAAATCGATGGCCGCGACATGATCAACCCCGTGGAGAAATTTGGGGTGAAATTTCTTTCCATCGGCTTTTTTGTGGAAACCGACAGCGCAGTTATCTGGCGTGGCCCGATGGCATCCAACGCGCTGAAGCAACTGATTACCGATGCCAACTGGGGTGAGCTGGATTACCTGCTCATCGACCTGCCCCCCGGAACAAGTGACATACACCTTACACTGGTGCAAACTGTGCCGGTAACAGGCGCTGTAATTGTTACCACTCCGCAGGAAGTGGCGCTGGCCGATGTGGTACGCGGCGTGAGCATGTTCACCGGAAAATCAATCGATGTGCCGGTACTCGGACTTGTGGAAAACATGTCGTGGTTTACCCCGGCTGAACTGCCCGAAAACAAATACTATATATTTGGCAAAGACGGCGGTAAAAAACTGGCCGAAAAAATGAACCTGAAATTGCTGGGGCAGATCCCTATTGTGCAAAGCATCCGCGAAGGCGGCGACCAGGGAACCCCGCCCGCGGCTAATCCCGACTCGGTAACCGGAATGGCATTTGCCGAAGTGGGAAAAACACTCGCACACCAGGTGCATTTGCGCAACATCGAGCGGGCGCCTACCAAAAAGGTAAAAATAACGCGTAAATAGGGCTTTAAAATTTTATTATTTTTGTGCCCCGGCAGTGGAATAAAAGTGTAAACCGGATGACAATAATCTGCTGAAAAATGAGTTTATTCCTAAAGCTGTTAAAAATTACTGTTTGAAGCGATATATATTATATACCATCGGGTTGATATTGTTAGTGCCGCTGATTCAGGGGTGTTCCACCGAAAAGAACACATTTGCATCGCGTAACTTTCATAAAATCACATCCAAATACAATGTCTATTTCAATGGAAAAGAAAGCCTGGAAGCAGGGCAGGAACGCATTGATGAGAGCATTGAAAACGATTATACCCGTTTGCTGCCCATTTACAAGGCGAGCGATCCGTCGGCTGCCAACCTGGTAAAATCGGATATGGAGAATGCTGTGATTAAGGCTTCGAAACTGATAGAAATTCATTCCATTACCGAAAAGCCCAAACGCCGTCGCCGGCGTACCCGCAGGTACCAGGAATTTGCCAGCAAGGAGGAGTTCAACCCGTGGATTGACGATGCCTACCTGCTGATTGGGAAAGCGTATTACTACCAGCACAATTTTATGGCTGCCATCGACAACCTGTCGTTTTTGCGGCGCAAATACACTGAAGGCGATGCGCAGCACGAAGCGGCCATCTGGCTGATTCGCAGTTATTCGGAGCTCGGGCGTTATGCCGAAGCTTCGGAAATGATTCAAACCGTACAAAGCGACAATGATTTTCCGCGCAATCTGGAACGTGATCTGGCCATTGCCACTGCCGATTATTACATGAAGCAGCAAGAGTACAACGAGGCCATTACGTTTATCGACATCGCCCTCAACAAAACATTTTGGCGAAAAGACAAAGCCCGTCTTCAGTACATCGAGGCGCAGCTTTACGATGAGATAGGAAAACCGATGCAGGCCTCGGAAGCGTATGGGGCAGTTTCGAAAATGAATGCCGATTATGAAATGGCTTTCAATGCCAAGGTTAATGCGGCAGGCACGTTTTCGGGCGAAGGTGATGCTGAGAAAAATAAAAAAGAGCTGCGTAAAATGCTGCGCGACAAAAAGAATGACCAATTTCGCGACCAGATTTATTACGCCCTCGGAAATATTTATTTCAGCGAAGGGAACCGCGATTTGGCCATGGAAAATTA
The DNA here is from genome assembly GCA_048616715.1 of Tangfeifania sp. Lineage (GTDB taxonomy): Bacteria > Bacteroidota > Bacteroidia > Bacteroidales > Prolixibacteraceae > Tangfeifania. Next base: position 11,082 of record JBMCIT010000005.1, read on the forward strand.
CCGGCAGTCGGTAGCCGCCAGTTTTTCGAATCCGTTCCAGCGGGCACAATCGGCCATTACACTTGCCGAACTTTATTTCGAAGATTTGGAGTACCGCAAGGCCCAGGCCTATTACGACAGCGCCATGATAATTATTGATGAAACCTATCCTGATTATACCGGGATTAATGCAAAGTATCGCAGCCTGACCAACCTTACCGATAATTTGATCATGGTAGAGCGCGAAGACAGCCTGCAGCGCATTGCCAACATGCCCGAAATGGAGCGTGAATCATTGATAGCCCGTATGATGCAGGAAGAACAGGAAAGGCAGCGGAATGCTGAAAACATTGCCATGCAGGGACAGCGCAGCCAGGGGTATTACCGCTCCAACCGCAACCGGATGGGAATGGGTTCCGGAACTCAGGGCGGCGGATGGTATTTTTATAATCCGCAAACCGTATCTTACGGACGGGTTTCATTCCGTCAGCGCTGGGGAACACGTAAACTTGAAGATGACTGGCGCCGTTCAAACAAAGGATCTGAATCGATGGAAGAGATGGATGAAATGGCAGAAATCGATTCTTCCCAAATTGAAACCAGGGTCGAAGACCCATTGAAAAAGGAATTTTATACCCAGTATTTGCCACTCAACGATTCGCTGATGGATTTGTCGCACGAGCGGATAATGGAATCGCTTTACAGCGCAGGGAGAATATATAAATCGGAGTTCTCAAATTACGAGCGTTCGGCTGAGATGTTCGAGGAACTGATTGAACGCTATCCTGATAATATATACCTGCTTTCGGCTTATTTTGAATTGTACGATTTGTATGAACTGATGGGTGATAACCAAAAATCAAATTATTACCGCAACCTGATAATATCACAGTTCCCCGACAGCAAGTACGCGCAGTACCTGCAAAATCCAAACTTTTTTGTGGAGATGGAAGCCCGCACCGACAGCCTGAACCGGCTTTACGAAGAAACTTTCAGAAGTTACCGCAACGGGAATTACCGCAACGTAATATCGCTTGCTCAGTCAATGAAAGCGATGGAACCCGACAGCGCGGTGCTTCCGAAAATCGATTTCATGGAAATGATCGCGCAGGGAACGCAAACCGATATTCACAATTTCGAAAACCTGCTGGAAGGTTATGTAGCGCAACACCCGGCTGCAGGGCCCACACCGCTGGCTAATGAAATTCTTACACTTATTCAGGACAGTACGCTGGTAGATTACCAGAAACTGGTGGATATGGGGTACATCAACGAAGAGATACAGAATGAAGAACTGCTGATGGAAGAACGGATGGCAAACGATGAATTTGACGGTCGTTTTACCTACGAAGAAGATCTGCTGCATTATTTTGTGATTGCCTACCCACGCGAAGCTGATATTGATTTGAACCGCCTGAAATTCGATATTGCCAATTACAACATCGACCACTACATGCGCAAGGATTTCGACATTGAAACCGAAAACCTGAATGAAGAACTAACGCTGGTGGTTGTCAGGTCGCTCGATAATAAAGAAAACGGTGTGATTTACCACCGGGCCATTATCCGCGATGCTGCTGTTTTTGAAACCCTGGCAGGTGTGGATTACTTTAATTTTGCGATTTCGTCTACCAATTACCGGCAAATCCTTTCGGAGCAGTCGATTGCCGACTACCTGAAGTTTTTCGTGAAAAATTACAGCCGCTACATCCGGTCCGATTTCAGCGAGGAAGAGATGGAACTGTCACCTGAAGAGATGATGGCAAAAGCCCGTGAGGAAGAGGATATGCTTCGCGAAAGAGGAGAATTTGTGGTGGTGGAAACAGGAACGGAACCGGCCGGGTTATTCAACTCTGATGTTGATACTACCCAGTCGTTTGTTCTGGCGGTGAAAAATACCGATTTCTCGCTGCGTCGGACGATGCGTGGTTTTGCCGATTTTAACCGCGATGAATTCCGGCTCTGGAACCTCGCCCTCCAACTAAAACAATCGGGCGATTACCAGTTGCTGATTGCACAGGGAATTCCTTCGCTGAACGAGTCGATGTCGTATTTCCGCAAAGTGGTAATTTCCCGCGATTTGTTCGAACCGCTGGGCCGCACTACCTACCGCAACTTCCTGATAACGGAAGAAAACCTGCAAACACTCATTGAGGAGGAGGCTGTGGATGATTACATGGATTTCTTCCGGAACAATTACATCAACCGCAGCCAGAAACAACAATCATCTCCGCCTTCCGGGCAAACAACAGAACCTGGCGAAACGCAGGAAACTGAAACGGCTGAACCGGTGGCTGAAGAAGCGCCGGAACCGGAATCCTATTCAGGGGCATACGATGAAAACATTGACAAACCGCACCTCTTTGTTTTTGTCATTCCTAAATCAGGAATCGATAAAGCTGCGTTTGCAGAAGGTATTTCACAGTTTAATGCGGTCAGCGATGCAGAAGGTGATTTAACCGTAGAAGACCAGTCGCTCGACGAATTCCGCCAGGCCATTGTTATCAGCGGATTCCCAGATAAGGAAAGCGCAACCCGGTATTTCAGGACAATTGTACAAAACCGCGATTTGTATGCGCCGCTGGGTGAAGCTACCTACCGTAATTTTCTGATTACAACCGATAATTTCGATGTATTTCTGCAGGAAAAGAACATTGCCGATTACATGAATTTCTACAAACAGATTTACCTGGGTGAATAACCTTAACATTGCAGGTTAAAGTTTGTTAATGCTAAAAAGGGCACTTTTTTTGTTAGTACCTTTAGCTCCGATTGAAAAATTTTAAGAAAATATGAGAAAACCAAAAATACTTTGGGTTGATGATGAAATAGATGTTTTACGCCCGCACATTCTTTTTCTGGAACAAAAGGATTACGAGGTAGATACTGCCAACAACGGACTCGATGCAGTTGAAAAAGTGAAGGGAACGTTTTTCGACATTATTTTCCTGGATGAAAATATGCCGGGAATGTCGGGGCTTGAAACCCTGAACCAGATCAAGGCAGTTGCGCCGAATGTGCCCGTGGTGATGATTACCAAAAGCGAGGAAGAAAATATTATGGATGAGGCCATTGGTTCCAAAATCGATGATTACCTTATCAAACCGGTTAATCCGAAACAAATTTTGCTGACACTCAAAAAGAACATCGACCAGAAACGGCTGGTGACCCAACAAACCACTTCGGCTTACCAGAGCCAGTTTTCGCAACTTGGAATGCGTATAAACGAACGCCTGACATGGGAAGAGTGGATTGATGTGTATAAAAAACTGGTTCACTGGGAAATTGAACTGGGAGGGTCGGAAGATGCAGCAATGGACCAGGTGCTGAAGATGCAAAAAGACGATGCCAACAAAGCATTCTTCAAATTTGTCCGCGACAATTATTTGCAGTGGCTGAATAAAGATGTTGGTGAACGGCCCCTGCTTTCACAGGATATTTTTAAACAGCGGGTGTTTCCGCTGCTCGATGCCGGGAAAAAAGTTTTTGTGCTGGTAATCGATAACCTGCGCTTCGACCAGTGGCGAACGTTAAGCCCTGTTTTCAGTGAGTATTTCAGGATGGAATCGGACGAAATGTATTACAGCATTTTACCCACTGCCACCATGTATGCCCGCAATTCGATGTTTGCCGGGCTGCTGCCTGCCGAAATCGAAAAAGTATATCCTGAACTGTGGGAAGACGACGACAATGAAGGCAATAAAAACCGGCACGAGCACGAGTTACTGCAGCGGCACCTCGATCGTACGGGACGGAAGGAGAGACTCTATTTTGAAAAATCTTCGGGTATCCGCAAAGATCGTCAAACAACCGAAAGCCTCAATAATATTCTGGAAAGCGATTTGTCGGTGATGGTTTTTAATTTTGTGGACATGATGTCGCATGCACGCACCGAAATGGAGATGATCCGTGAGCTGGCCAACAACGAAAAAGCATATCGCTCGCTGACGTTAAGCTGGTTTAACCACTCTTCGCTTCTGGAACTGATAAAAAGCCTGGCAGAAAACGATATCCATATTGTTGTGACCACTGATCACGGCGCCATCAGGGTAGATAATCCGGTAAAAGTTATCGGCGACCGCGAAACTACCACCAATTTGCGCTACAAAATGGGAAGGAACCTGAATTATAAGTCGAAGCAGGTGTTTGAGATCCGCGACCCGAAACTGGCTTACCTGCCATCGCGGAATGTGAGCACCAGCTACATTTTTGCGCACAACAACGACTTTTTTGCCTACCCGAACAATTATAATTATTATGCCAATTATTACAAGGATACTTTTCAGCACGGAGGTATTTCCATGGAAGAGATGATTGTTCCGCTGATTACGCTGGTTCCGAAGGGTTAGAATGAAATCCGGGAACCCGAATTGCGTTTCACCACAAAATCGCCTTTTGTAGCGCCGATTTTTCGTCCGATGACATCGCATTTTACCATCAGCAAAAAGAAAAGCCGCGGGTCTTTTTCAAACATCAGGCCTTCGTAGTTGCCCATTCCTTTTGAGATAATCAGGTCGGCTTGCTTGTAAACCTGCCTGAATTCATCGCTTACCCGGTGCAACAAAGTTGAAGGTGCATTATCGCCATTCGAAATAATGCGGGCAACATTGCCGATGCCTACTTCTTCTGCTTCCCGGCGGGTGACATCGTTTAAAACCGGTTCGTTGCGCACGGCAAACCAAACATTGGGATGGTTCAGGGTTTCCAGGAATAATTTATCCATCACAATTTCACCTGCATTGTCGCCAAGGTACAGAATCGTTTTTGCGTTTTCAATTTCCTGCCGGAGTTGCTCCGAGTGGTTGATGGCGAAATCGGTTACCAGCACTTGTTTTATCGTGCCATCTACATCGAAAACATGCGTGGGGCCAAAATCAATAATGTTTCCGGCAACTGCCAACCGAAGCGCTGTGTTAAATGGGTTTCCCGATTGCTGAATCATTTTTCTGTACTCAAGATACCGGTCAAGCATTTCCCGGTTTCCCTGTTTTTTTTCGGGAAGATAAGGGTCGGCAATTTCAGATGAACCTTTTAATATGTCGAGAATGTTGCTGGTTATTTCGGGAGAGTAACTTTTTTCCAAATCGATGGTTGCAATCTTTTTAAGCAACCCGGTTATCAACTTGTTGCGCTGGTTGTAAGGAATCTCGTATTTTTCGACCCGTTTTTCAAGCGCTTTTACCTGGCAGATCAAACATTCGTAGTTCATGATTTAAAAATAGAAATTTTTATGCCTTTTGAGGAACAGAACATAAGCCCAATAGGTAATTTAATGAATTCTAAATATTGTCGATCAACCGTCCGGCACAATTCATATAAAAACCTGCCAATAATTTATACGGGCAGGTTTTATTCTGTTTTTACTCTTTTATTAAGCGGTGCGATTTGTTTTTGTTACATTCAGCACCGATGATCTTTCCAAAAAGTTTTTGTCGGGAGAATAAATAAACAAAAGGCTCCCGTCACTGATTGTGCCGATTACGTCTTTGTAAATATCCATTGAAACCGAGGGGCAACCGAAGCTTCTTCCGAGCCTTCCGTAGCTTTTAATGAAATCGCCACTTACGTAGTCTGCTCCGTGCATTACAATGGCCCTGCGGCGTGCATTGTCGTTAAATCCCTTGTCCATGCCGTCGAGGCGCAGCGAAAGTCCGTGTTTTCCGTGGTACTTTTCAGCGGTGAGGTAGAAACCGATGGAACTGCTATACGAGTTGGGTACATTGGAAAAAGCCTTTGCCAGGTTGTTGCCCGAGTTTTTGCCATGTGCTACCCAGTCGTTAAACAACACTTTATTAGTTGAAA
>JBMCIT010000006.1:0-15993 GCA_048616715.1 Tangfeifania sp.
CATTATTGTCGGTTAAAAATGTGGCAAAATTGATATATTCAAAAATTATATCCAGGTCATTTTCTGCAAAATAATTTTCTGCATAGTCAATTACTTCCTGAAAGGCTTGATAAGCGTCTTTTGTTCTATTCAGTTCTTTTAATGAAGCGGCTTTAAGGCTCAGGAAATATAATTTAGTATCAGAGTAAGAGTTTTCTATATGTTTATCTATAATTTGAAGTGTCTGATTGTAATCATTTAACGCAAATTCAGTAATAGCAACACTGTAATAAATATCAGCAAGTCCTTGTTTGTCAATATTATCTTGCTGCTCGAAAATGTTTATTGCCCGCTGGTAATAATTAAGAGCGGTGTTGTGGTTAAGCTGAGCTTTAAAAACATTCCCAATATTGTTGTAAATTCGTGCAAGTGCTATTTGATTTGTTTTGGGATCAGATAAAAAGGATTGTTCTGCTTTTATAGAATATTTGAGTGCATTGTCCAGATCACCAATATTTTTATATGTAATTCCAAGTACATTATAGACATTACCGGTACTTATATTATTCTCTCCGTATAGCTTTTGGTTATAAAAAAGCGATTCATTAAAAATTTTTATTGCTTTAAAATATTTAGCATCTCTGGCGTAGTTAATTCCTTCCCTTAAGGTTTCAATAGCCAATAAACTATCTGATTTATATTCTTGATTTTCAGCAGTTAATGATGGGCTTGTGAGAAGTAGAAATATTGTCGAGATATAAATTTTTAAGACCATTTCAGTTGTTTTTATCTGCAGCCAAATTAACTTTTTTAAATTTTTTTTCCAATTGGGGGGTTACCTTTTCGCTGTTTTCGGAATATATATATAGAATGTGTGTTTTTCAAGTTTAACGATTTAAAATTATTTGTGATGAAAAGGACTTTTGCCAATACAGAAGAAAAAAGAAATTTCGATGTTTTAACTTCAACTGAAATGTTACAGGTGCGCGGCGGTGGTGATACCAAACCGAACTCGCGTGACAAAGACATTTTCGACCTGACCGGCGACAGCAGAAATTAATCAATACATTATTTTTCAGTATCAGGAATGCCTGGGTACGGATTTTTTCGTGCAAAGTCATTGTTGGGTTAATTTTCCTGAGAATAGGGGATATTTTGCAAAGGTGCATTCCAGCGCCCCGTTGTACAAAGTGGTTTTTTTAGCTGCTTTCAATCCAACCTGTTTGAGGTATTCTCTCGAGGAAGTTAATATCCACGCTGTATTTCCTGTAAACTGATGTTTCAAACGTTCCCCCAGGGAACTGTACAATTCATAAATATCCTGATGTTTTAGCCGTTCTCCGTAGGGAGGGTTTATAATAACGGTGGCATTGTTCGTATTTACTTTCAAATCTTTTATATCGGAGGTTTGGAACTCAATATTGGCGTAAACCCGGGCTCTTCGTGCATTCATTTCTGCAATTAAAATATTGTTGCGCGAAATATCTGAGGCAAATATCTTTTTTTCAAATGGCCTGGTTTTGTGTTCAGCCTTAATTTTTTCCAGTAAATCTTCCTTGTAATCGTCCCACTGCATAAAAGCATATTCTTTTCTGAATCTTCCCGGGGCAATGTTTTGTCCTATCATAGCCGCTTCGATTGGCAGTGTGCCGGACCCGCACATCGGATCGATAAAATCTGTTTTTCCGTTCCATCCGGATAAAAGAATCATGCCTGCGGCCAGTACTTCACTTAGAGGAGCTTCGCCCTGGTTGGTTCGGTACCCCCTTTTGTGAAGAGATTCTCCGGAACTGTCGATGGAAAGACTGCAACTGTTCCTGCTGATGTGGGCCTGGATAATTATTTCCGGGCTTTGTGTATCCACATTTGGCCGTTTTCCGGTTTTTTGCCTGAAATAATCGGCAACGGCATCTTTTACCTTTAACGATGCAAACATCGTATTTCTGAACTCCCTGGAATTCATTACCGTGCTTTTTACGGCAAAACTTTGATTAATTTTCAGGTATTTCGACCAGTTAATACTTTTGCATTTTAAATAAAAATGGTCGACATCTTTAAACTGAAAAGAATCAATTTCTTTTAAAATGCGTAAAGCGGTGCGAAGCTGATAGTTTGATTTGTAAATCATGTCCAGGTCGCCCTCGTAGAAAACAGCCCTGTTTCCGGGCCTGATGTTTGAACCACCAATATTTTTTATTTCTTCTGCGAGTACCGGTTCGAGGCCGGCAAATGTTTTTGCAATCAGTTTATACTTTTCCAAAGCGAATGTATTTTTTAAATTCCTGAACCGTATGAGAATGTCTCTGATTTAGGACGGGTTTGTATTATTCGTGAATGTGGCGGAACATTCTTTGTTACCCAAACATTACCACCGATAACCGAACCTTTTCCTATTGTAATTCTGCCCAGAATTGTGGCGCCGGAATATATTACCACATCGTCTTCAACAATCGGGTGCCGCAAAATTCCTTTAATGGGATTTCCGTTTTCATCGAGCGGAAAACTTTTGGCCCCGAGGGTCACCCCCTGGTATATTTTTACATTATTACCGATAATACTTGTCGAACCAATTACTACGCCTGTTCCGTGGTCGATGGTGAAATTTTCGCCAATTTGTGCACGCGGATGGATATCGATACCCGTTTCGCTGTGCGCCATTTCAGAAATAAAGCGTGGTATGAGCGGAACTTCCAGGCTTAAAAGTTTATTGGCAACCCGGTAGTTGGTAATGGCCCTGATGGCGGGATAGCAAAAAATAACTTCTCCAATATTCCTGGCAGCCGGGTCATTTAAATAGGTTGCATTTACATCGGTTACAAGTTTTCTCCTTATCTCGGGTAAACCTTCGATGAATATAACCGCTTTTTCCTTGGCTTTGAGGTTGTGCTTATCGATGTTTTTCGATTTATTGTCTTCACATTCGAAGCACATACCGGCCAGAATTTCTTCACTCAGCAGTTCATAAAGTTCATCAACATAAACTCCCATGTAATGCCGGGTGGTATTTGGCCGAAGTGATGTGCTGCCAAAGTACCCAGGGAAAAGTATTTCGCGCACCAGGTCGATTACTTTTTGCAATTTCGCACTCGAAGGCAGTGGCTCTCCCAGCCGGTGTTCGTGGCAAACTACATCATAGGAAGCAGGATCACTTAAGCATTCAATTGTTTTGGATATTTTTTCTTCAAAGTTGTTTTTTTTCATTTTATATCTATTTGTTTAACCGCGTCAAGTGCATTTTTAAACCTTTCATCATTTTCTCCACTCACAATTTTATAGTTAAACCCGTATTTTTCAATTGTGTTTATATATTTTTTTTGCAACAATTCTCTTTGTTCACCACCGTTTTCGCGCACCGGATCAGGTATCCACGGAAGGTTTGTATCGCATACCAGGAACAAATCTATTGCAGTATTTTTTATTGTTTCATCTATCCACGAAGGTAACTGTTTGAAAACTACTTCGAACCATATTTTTGTAATAATTAGCCAGGTGTCGGCAAAAATAAACGGCAACCCGGCCTTTTGAAATTCATGGAGTTGGCTGACTTGCTTTTTTGCTATAAATTCAACATCAGAATAATTGTAATCCCGGTTTAATTTCTCTACATATTCACGTGCAAACTCCGGAATGTACGGAACCTGAAAATGATTGGCCAGCCATTCCGTCAGCATACTTTTCCCGGTTGACTCGGCTCCGGTAATCACTATTGTTTTTGAAGTTGTTTTCAATTTGTGCTTTTCAAATCTTTTTTCCATTCAATATAACCCAAAACTGCCATTATGGTATATACAACAAATAATATTACTGTTGGCCAAAGTTCTTTATAAATATACAAACCCGCTGAAACCATGTCCACAAAAATCCAGATCAACCAGTGTTCTATATATTTTTTTGCCAGCATCCAGGTTGCTGTTATACTTAAAGCTGTTGTCAGCGAATCCATTACCGGAACCGTCGAGTCAGTAAACCGGATCAGGACAAAAAGAATAACCAGGTAAATAAAAACAGTGGCCATAACCAATTTCAACAGCAATTTCCGGGAAAAACGGGTCACCGGAACCTGGTCGCCGTTACTTTCTTTTTTATTGCCTTTCAGCCAGTAATACCAGCCGTAAATGCTAATTGCCACGTAATAAACCTGTAGTCCCATGTCGGCATAAAAACCCGACTGAAAAAAAACGGCGGTGTAGAGCAGCGAAGTAAATAGCCCGGTGGGCCAGGTTAAAATATGCTGCCTGATGGAGAAAAAAATATAAAGTAGTCCCAGAATGGCACCTAATACTTCAATTTTATTGATCCATATCCAGGACGTAATAAAGTCATTCATGATTTATTTAGTGTGCCGAAACCAGTATTTTATTGTACTCCTGTTGATTTTCGATTAGTTCGAGTGCTTTATTAATTGCTTTATCATCGCTTAACAGAATTTTATAAAAATCGTCGCGGGTATATAAATCACGGGCAATTAATGCTTTAATCTCCCTTTTCATATCTTTTAAAGTAAAAGAGAGGCTCTCACCGTCTTTTTCAATTCCTTCTGCTTCGCCTTTGGCCACTATGGTATCCACCATAGCTTCGGTCACTTCAAAATCAGTATAAAATTTTTCGAATTCAGGATAATTGTTTTCCAATTCAACACGATGTTTGTCAACATAGTCGAGCACAAAATTATACACCACCTGGTTTCGTCTGAGCTGGTTATAATATCTATAATTGCTTGAAGTATCCATTGGGATAAAGATGTCGGGCATGATTCCGCCGCCACCGAAAACAATACGTCCGTTTTGAAGTGTTTTATATTTCAGCGAATCGGCAAATGAAATACTGTCGGCGCTAAACAATTCGCCTGCACTCAATCTTTCCAGGTAATCTTTCCGGTATTCTGCAACACCTTCTTCATAGGGTTTCTGAATGCTCCTTCCGCTCGGTGTATAATAATGTGCAGTAGTTAACCTGACAACGGAACCATCGGTTAAAAAGTAAGGTTTTTGTACGAGGCCTTTGCCAAATGAGCGGCGTCCTATTACCAATCCACGATCCCAGTCCTGTACTGCACCTGCAACAATTTCACTGGCTGAAGCCGAACCTTCATCGATAAGTACCACCAGGTTTCCGTTCTCAAAAATACCCGATGAAGTTGCTTCGTATTCGCGGGTTGGTTCGTTTAAACCGTCAGTGTAAACTACTAATTCATCATCTTTCAGGAACTGGTCCGAAATTTCGATGGCTGCTTTCAGGTAGCCGCCACCGTTACCACGTAAGTCGAGAACCAGGTTTTCGAAATTTTTATTTTGGCGGAGTTGGGTTATTGCGTCGGTAAATTCGTCGGTGGTTGTGGCCGAAAACTTATTCAGTTTAATATAACCGGTTTCATCATCGAGCATGTAGGAGGCATCGAGGCTGTAAATCGGAATTTTATCGCGAATTATTTTAAAATCGAGCGGTTCGTCTGCACTTCGCCGAAGTACTGTAATTTCGACCTCTGTTCCTTTATCGCCTCGTAATAAATCCATTACATCGGTATTTTTCAAACCGGTTCCGGCAATGTTTTTCCCGTCAACCTCAATAATGCGGTCGCCGGCCCTCAGGCCAACTTTTTCTGAAGGGCCACCGGGAACAGTAGTTGTTACCAGCAAAGTATCATTAAAAATATTGAATGTAATTCCAATTCCTTCAAAGTTGCCCTCCAAAGGTTCATTCATTTTTTTAACATCTTCTTCTGAAATATATACGGAATGAGGATCCATTTCGCCCAGCAGGTGAATGATTGCATTTTCGGTGAGTTTATCCACGTTTGCAGAATCAACATAATAACTGTCGATCAGCCGTAAAAGCCTGCCGAATTTCAACTGGTTTTTTTGAACTGATTCTTGTGCATAAATGCCGGCAGTAGTGATTAACAAAATACTGATTGCTATAAAAATTGTTTTTTGCCAATATCCTTTCATTGAATAATATGTCATAATGTTTTTTTTAAAATTTTGCGAATGTCTTGCTGTATCATCAAAAACCGCTCCATTCGTTTAAATCCATTCGTTTAAATATTTTTTGAAACGTTTATTCCCATTCAATTGTTGCAGGCGGTTTGGAACTGATGTCATAAACTACCCGGTTAATCCCCCGCACCCGGTTGATAATTTCATTCGACATCTTTGCCAGGAAGTCATAAGGAAGGTGCACCCAGTCGGCGGTCATTCCATCAGTAGAAGCCACTGCGCGCAATGCAACTGTATTTTCGTAGGTCCGTTCATCGCCCATCACACCCACCGACTGAATGGGCAAAAGAATTACACCGGCCTGCCATACTTTGTCGTAAAGTCCCCAGTTTTTCAGGCCGTTTACAAAAATGGCATCGGCTTCCTGGAGCATGTGCACTTTTTCAGGAGTTACATCACTCAGTATCCGAATTCCCAGTCCGGGTCCCGGAAATGGGTGCCGGCCCAGCAATTCTTTTTTAATTCCGAGCGCTTTTCCAACACGGCGGACTTCATCTTTAAACAATAAACGCAAAGGTTCCACTACTTTGAGATGCATCTTCTCGGGCAATCCGCCTACGTTATGGTGTGATTTAATGGTGGCTGAAGGTCCGTTTACCGAAACCGATTCAATTACATCGGGGTAAATGGTTCCCTGGGCCAGCCATTTTACATCTTTTATTTTGTGGGCTTCAACATCGAATACCTCGATAAAATTCCGCCCGATAATTTTCCGTTTTTGTTCCGGATCGATTATTCCTTTCAGGTCGTCCCAGAATTTTTGCTTTGCATCCACTCCAATTACATTCAGCCCCATGTTTTCGTAGGAATGAAGAACATCTTCAAATTCATTTTTTCGCAGCAACCCGTTATCAACAAAAATACAGGTAAGGTTGCTTCCAATGGCTTCATTCAGTAAAACCCCGGTAACCGATGAATCCACACCTCCCGATAAGCCGAGAACAACTTTGTCGTTCCCCAGTTTTTCGCGCAACTCTTCAACAGTGGTTTCAACAAACGAGGAAGGCGTCCAGGTTTGTTCTGCCTGGCAAATATCGACTACAAAATTCTCGAGCAACTGAATTCCTTCAGTTGTATGATAAACTTCGGGATGAAACTGGATGGCATAAGTGGGTTCATCATCTATTTTATAAGCTGCAAAATTAACATCCTCAGTCGATGCCACTACTTTATAATTTTTCGGAAGTTTGATGATGGTATCTCCATGCGACATCCAGACCTGGGTGTGCAGGCTCATATTCTTAAATAATTCGCAGTCGTGGTCGATAAATCCAAGTTTTGCCCTTCCGTACTCCCTTGAATCGGACGGGGCAACCTCACCGCCAAAGAAATGGGCCATATATTGTGCACCGTAACAGATTCCAAGAACCGGAACAATTCCCTTGATTTCTGACAAATCGGGGCGTGGCGCTTTTTCGTCGCGAACAGAAAACGGGCTGCCCGAAAGCACAACTCCTTTTACTGATTCGTCAATCTCAGGATAATGATTAAAAGGGTGAATTTCACAATAAACATTTAGTTCCCGTATCTTTCGGCCAATTAACTGTGTGTACTGCGACCCAAAATCGAGAATCAGAATTTTTTCCTGCATGGATTTGAATTTATAAGTATGCACGTGTTCAAAAAAGACAAAAGTAAAAATTACAAAGTAAAAATAATTCAGTTGTGCCCGAAAAGATGCAAGTGTTAACATCTGCGGCGCAATCGCTGTTATTATTTGGATTGTGTGATTTTAACTTATTTGTTGTGAACCTTAAAAAGACCAAAATTATTTCCAAATAACCCCGTTATTCAATTAGGGCTGATCAATTATTATTATTTTTGAGCGAATTTTTAAACGGGATTTTTGAATGAAGTCACTTTTGTCAGTAATTGTCCTTTTGTTATTTACGGGTTTTTTCTTTGATTCGGCAGCTCAGCAAATCAGGGAAAATGAATTGGTGGTAATAAAAGGAGAAAAATATATTCTGCACCAGGTTCGCACCGGGGAAACCGTTTATTCCATTACCCGGCAGTTTAATGTTAGCAGGGAGATACTGATGGAGAAAAACCCGGATATTTCATCGGGGTTAAAAATTGGCGACATCCTGAAAATCCCGTATCGCGAAGGTACTGAGATTCAGGATACACCTGTTTCGCAAAAAGGAGATCCTACCCGTTTTATTACACATACCATTACATCGAGAAAACAAACACCTTATTTTATTGCAAAAGAGTACGACATTACTGTTGAACAACTTTATGCCTACAATCCTGAAGTGAAACGCTTCAGGCGTGGCACCAAACTCCGGATTCCGGTTTGGGAAATTGTGGATGAGCAGGATGAATCGCTTCCTCAACCTGCCGGCGACCAGGATGCTGAAAAGGATGAACTGGTAAAACATGAGGTAAAACCGGGCGAAACGCTTTATTCCATTGCCCGTAAATACAATGTTTCTGAAAGTGAAATTTTATTTTACAACCCGGGGGTACGCGACCTGAAAGCCGGAAGTATAGTTTATTTGCCGGAAAGTGCAGAAAGAATAGCTGACGAAGATGAACCCGTTCGGGCAGATGAGCGTGCTGATGAATCTGAAACAATAACCGATTTGGAAACAACGGTAGGGAATTATTTTGATCACACCATTGTTTCGGGTGAAACACTTTACGGGCTCACCCGCAAATACGATGTTTCGGAGCGGGAACTGAAAAGAATCAATCCGGTTCTGGAATCCGGTTTTCCCGCAGGGGTTACCATAAAAATTCCGGTGGAGGAAGAAGATATGAAACAGCCGGAACCTGTCAATAAAGAAGCATTTATTGAGCATGTGGTGAGATCAGAAGAAACTCTTTACGGCATTGCACGTGAGTATAACCTGACAATCCCGGAAATTAAGAAATTCAATCCGGTGCTCGACAATAGAAACCTTGTGAAGGGGGAAACCATTTTGATTCCGAGAAAACCCGATGAGGAGATTGTAGATTTTATGGAAGAAATTGAACCGGTTGATGACTCGGTAGCCATTGAAATGCCTGAGTTTGAAAGTGATTACTACGAAATTGAAATTCCGGTTACCGTTCCCGAACAGTGTCAGCCGCGCAATAACCGGGATTTTGATACCCAGGTGTATGATGTTGCACTTTTTTTACCCCTTTTTACGGAGGCAAACGATACATTGAACCGCGAACTTGTTTTGCCCGATTCAATTCATACTGAAGAAACTGTTTTTGATAACGAACTGATTGACGAACAGGATGTTTTAAGTGAAGAAGATACTTTAATTGAACAGGAGCTGACCAAAGAAATGTTTCATGGTTTTTACCGGAACAGTGAAAATTTTCTTCAGTTTTACGAGGGTGTGCTGGTAGCCGTAGATTCGATGCAGCAGGCAGGAATGAATATACGGCTGAATGTTTACGACACTCAGCAAAGCCGGGATTCCATCAGGAAGTTTATTTATTCAGATGAATTCATGGAAACCGATTTGATAATCGGTCCGGTTTACCCGGATGTTCAGCAGGAAGTGAGTGAAATATCATCAAAAATGAGAATCCCGATGGTTTCACCACTGGCGCCGCAATCGGCAAAACTTGGCAGCAATCCTTATTTATACCAGGTCAATCCTTCGCGCGATTACCTGGCCGTGAAAACTGCAGAACTGGTTGCTGAAGAGTATTTTAACAGTAATTTTATTGTTTTCGAAACCGGTAGTTCAATCAATGATTTAGGTGAAAAAGTTGTGGAACTGACCAAAGAAAAGCTTTATCAGTCGGGTTACTGGGGGCAGCCTTACGGCGTAGATTTCAATATTTACAATTTCAATGAGGAAGGGCCATTCGGATTTCGCCGGATTTTATCCCGAACAAAAGAAAACGTTGTATTTGTGCCATCGCTAAACGAAGGCGAATTGAGTGTGGCGCTTTCAAACATTAACAACCTGGCCGATGATTATTCCATTACTTTAATTGGTTTTGATCGTTATGAACAGTTTAGCAGCATCGATTTGGAGTACTATTTCAATCTGAAACTTCATTACATCGACCCATATTACGTTGATTACAACGACCCCGTAGCTATTGAATTTATTGCAAAGTTTAAAGATAACTTTTACACCGAGCCCACTAGTTTCGGGTTTCAGGGATACGATGTCGCATTTTATTTTCTGAATGCCATTTATAATTACGGGAAAGATTTTGAAGGATGCCTGCCATACAATCCGGTTGAATTGATCCAGGGAAATTACCGGTTTGAAAAAGTTTCACCATTTGGCGGGTATATGAATGAAGGCGTTTCAGTAATCAGTTATCAGCACGGTTACGATGTAGTGCGTAAGCGGGTTGTTGGTCATTACCGGTACGCTAAAAAAGAATGAATATTAAAAAAGGCTGCATATTGCAGCCCTTTGATTTTTTAAATTCCCATTTCTTTAAATGTCTTTTTAATAATACCGATAGCTTCCGTCATTTGGTCTTCGGTAATTACAAGCGGCGGGGTAAAACGGATGATGTTTTCATGTGTTGGTTTGGCAATCAGCCCGTTTTCTTTCATGGCCAAACAAACATCCCACGCGCTTTTTCCCTGTGTGGGTTTAATGGCCACAGCATTCAGCAGTCCTTTCCCTCTTACAATTTCAATCATTTCCGACTGAATCGAGCGCATTTCTTTACGGAAAATTTCACCCATCTGCATTGCGTTGTCTGCCAGTTTTTCTTCCTGCAACACATCGAGGGCTTCCATTGCCACTCTGCCTGCTACCGGATTGCCGCCGTAAGTACTGCCATGTTCGCCCGGTTTAATGGTGAGCATTACTTCGTCATCGGCCAGTACGCACGATACCGGGTAAACACCGCCGGAAAGGGCTTTCCCCAGAACAAGGATATCCGGACGAACTCCTTCGTGATCGCAGGCCAGCATTTTGCCGGTTCGTCCGAGGCCGGTTTGAATTTCGTCGGCAACAAAAAGTACATTGTATTTTTTACACAGTTCTGAGGCTTTTTTCAGGTAACCGTCTTCCGGAACATAAACCCCGGCTTCTGCCTGAATCGGCTCAACCAGAAATCCTGCCACATTCGGGCCTTTCAGTTCCTGTTCCAGCCGTTCCAAATCATTGTATGGAATATTAACAAACCCCGGTGTATAAGGGCCGTAGTCACCCCTGGCATCAGGGTCGGTCGACATGGATATAATTGTAATGGTCCGGCCATGGAAATTGCCGTCGCAGACTACAATTTTTGCTTCCTTATCAGGAATGCCTTTTACTTTATAGGCCCATTTGCGTATCAGTTTCAAAGCGGTTTCATCGGCTTCGGCTCCTGAATTCATCGGGAGCATACGGTCGTACCCAAATAATTTTGTCATGTATTCTTCCCAGTCGCCCAGCACATCGTTATAAAAAGCCCGCGATGTAAGCGCAAGTTTTGCAGCCTGATCGGCCAGCGCTTTTACAATTCTCGGGTGACCGTGTCCCTGGTTAACCGCTGAATACGCAGCCAGAAAATCAAAGTACTTTTTTCCTTCCACGTCCCACACAAAAACACCTTCACCTTTCGATAAAACTACCGGCAGCGGGTGGTAATTGTGAGCGCCAAATTTATCCTCTTTGGCTATGTAATCTTTTGTTGTAAGTTTTGACATAATGAATCGTTTTAAAATTTGGTTGCAGAATTACAATTTTCCGCCAGAATTTCAAAATTCAACTTCGTGTTAAAAAGCACAGTGTATATTTTTATTTATACTGAATGATTTTCCAACAGGTTTATATTTAATTTCAGAATGAATTTTCAGTAGTTGCGGTTTTTATTGTTTCCAGAAACGTGCAATCAGTACTTCAGTTAGAATAAAGAAAAGCGCCAGAAGGATACTCCACTTCCAGAGTTGTTTCCCGCGCTGGATTTCTTCGAATACTTCGGTGAAATTATCACTCACATTTTCAATTACCGAGGCATTTTCAACATTGGCTGCAGTCAGTTTTTCCTGCAACTCGCCGGTTTCAAAATACCTCAAATCCGATTCCTGCCGGTCATAATTAAATGCAACAGATGCAACTGTTTCATCTTCATCTTTTACGAGATAGTTGCCGGCTGTTTCAATCATTCCTCCCAATTCCAGGCGTGTGCCTTGTCCGGTAATATTTACCGACGGGATGAACCTGTCGCCACTGTTTCGGTTCTCAATTTCTATGGCCGATTCAAGGCTGGCGTTAACTCCCCGGGGCAGCAAATAGGTCTGGTCTTCGCCAATGGTGTAAGAAATTTGCTGGTCGGGCAGGCTGTTTAAAACAATAATGTAAAGCGATGGCACAAACAGGATGTCGCGTGCAAATGTTTCGTATTTCTGATTTAGCGGAAATGAAAACACCCAGACTTTTCCTTTACCGAAAGGAAATGTTGAAAGCGCTTTGTCGCCGTTTTGAAACCACAGCAAATTCGATTCATCACTTCTGATGTCTTCCCTGAATTTCAGGTGAGTGTTTATTTCCGGCAGCAATGCATCTTCCTCGCGTTCTTTAAAAACATTGCGGAAAAAGCGGTTGTCGAAATCGATACCTGAAATTTCCTGCGTGGTTGTGTCGAGCCCGGAAACAGTTGCTGCGCCAAATTTATTCAGGAACTGATTGTTAAAAGTATAATTATTTTCAATTTTTGGAAAAAGAACCACCGACGAACCATTTTCAACTACCGAACCAAGTTCATTCAGCAACCCGGAAGAGAAATTTTCAGGATTGATAAGAAAAATGGTGTTGTATTCACTCAGCCGGCTAATTTGCAATCCCTGTATGCTCATTTGGTCCATCTCAACATAATCGTCATTTTCGAAAAGTGCTGAAATATATTCGAGTCCCTGCTGCGAATCCCCGGCGTCGGAATAGATAGCCAGCGCCTGTAGTTTTGGTTCTACGTAATAACTAATGTACCACGTATTGTCGTGCGTAAACGGATAATCAGTAATTTCAATTTTGCCATGTTTAATGCCGCCTGAAACATTGGTGTAATTTAATGTCGCAGTTATTTCATTCTGTGCCTCCACCGAAAAATTAGTAATCGACTTCAGTGAATCGTTCAGGTAAAGTTTCAGCGGCAGGTTCTGGTAATCTTCATTCGAGTTATTTTTAATTTTTACAAAAATCGTCTCTTCCTGGTTCAGTGCGTGGGCAGGCACTTCCACCCAGCACGAATCGATGTAAAGGTTATTTACCTGGTTGGGTGTGAGCGGAAGAAAATAATTGTAAACAGCTTCATTTTCAAAATTCTCGGGGTCGGTAATGTTGCGCTGAAAGTCGGAAATATAATAGAGTGTTCCTTCGCTGTTTTCTTCCGATAGCTGGTTTTGCATTCCAAACCGGTTGTGGACCACCGAAAGCGGGATCACGTTTGGCGAAGTCTGAATTTCTGCTACCTCCCTGATAAACTGGTCTTTGTTAAAAAGATGCTGATTTCGTGGAGCCAGATTGTTGGTAATTAACCGGAATTTTGTTCCCGGAGGATAGGCCTGGCCGATTTCGGCAGCTTTGTTGCGGGCTCTTTCCAACAACTGACCTTGTTCCGACAAAGCATTCATGCTGAAAGAATTATCGATATAAACTCCCACAATGTTTTCTCCGGTTCTGTCCTCAAAGCTTTCTCCGGTTGGGATGTAGGGTTGGGCAAAGGCAAAAACCAGGAAAACAATGGTCAGGATGCGGGCAATGAGCATCAATAGTTGTTTGAGCCGCGATTTTTTCCGCGATTCTTTTTTAATGTTTTTTAAAAATCCAACATGGCTGAAATAAACCGTTTTGTAACGCCTGAAACTAAACAGGTGAATCAGGATGGGGATGGCCACTGCAAAAAGTGCAAATAAAAATGTTGGATGAAGAAACTTCATAATCGGGATTTTGTTTTCTTTTTATTCTTTTTCAAATATGGCAATTTCTTTTTCGCCTGAAGATTTGATGTATCCGCGGAACATTCCGCTGGTGTTAAATTCCATGGCCACATTTCCTTTGGCATCGATACCAATAACACCACCTGTTCCACCCAGTTCACTTAGCTTTCTGATTTCTTCGGCGCAGGCCTCCTGCACGCTCATGTTTTGGTATTCCATCAATGCTGAAATATCGCGGGCAAACCCCAGCCGGATGTAATATTCGCCATGCCCGGTACACGAAACAGCACAGGTTTTGTTGTTGGCATACGTTCCGGCCCCGATAATTGGAGAATCTCCAATGCGGCCATATTTTTTATTGGTCATTCCACCGGTAGATGTGCCGGCGCAAATGTTTCCGTAGGTATCCAAAACTGCGCAGCCAACCGTGCCGGTGTTGTCTTTTTCGGTGCGTTCGCGTTCCCTTTTTTGCAGTTGTTTGAGCGACTGGTAACGCGACTCGGTAAAAAAGTATTTGTTTTTAACGATTTCAAGGCCCTGCTCTTTTGCAAATTCCGAAGCTCCCTCACCACTTAATAAAACATGTGCTGAATTTTCCATCACTTCGCGTGCACCTTTTATCGGGTTTTTAACATCGCGGACACCGGCAACCGCACCCGCCTTAAGTGTTTTTCCTTCCATAATGGAAGCATCCAGTTCGTTAATGCCGTCGTGCGTAAAAACAGCCCCTTTCCCGGCGTTAAAAAGTGGTGAATTCTCCAGCACTTCAATTACCCGAACAACCACATCGGTAGCATTATTCCCTTCGTGCAAAAGTTTTTGGCCCAATTCGAGCGCTTCATTCAGTTTCGCTTTGTAGGCTTCCTGTCGTTCTTCGCTCATTGCCGATTTAGACATTACACCGGCTCCCCCGTGAATTACAATGGCATATTTTTCCTGGCCCGAAATTGTTCCGGCAATCAGAAAAAAAGTAAAAACTAAAAGGTAAGTTTTAATTCTCATTTTATATATTTTTTCAGAAATACAAAAATGAAACAATAAAATGAAACATAAACATTTTATAGGAATAACTTTTTGGAAGGCGGTTGAAATTGTTGCAAATTAATAGAGTTTGGGCCCCAAAAATACAGTAGATATGTTTCCTTTTTCTTTATGGTGCATTTGAAATTCAGTCCAAACTGTAGATAACCGAGAAAAAGTGGGTGATACTTCCGGCCAGTACAAACAGGTGCCAGATGCCGTGTCCGTATTTCAGGTTTCGCCATGCGTAAAAAATAACCCCAACCGAGTAACAAGCGCCGCCGATTAAGAGAAAAACCAGGCTTGCGGCCGGCAGGTTCCTGATCATCGGACCAATGGCAAATAAAAACATCCAGCCCATGCCCACATAAATTCCGACCATCAGCTTGCGGAAGCGGGTGAGGTAAATAGAGCGAATGATAATTCCGGCAATGGCCAGCGTCCAGATAACTCCGAAAAGTGCCCAGCCCAGCGGACCGCGCAGGGTAGTTAAAACAAACGGAGTATACGTTCCGGCAATAAGCAGAAAAATGGCAGCGTGGTCGAACCGGGCAAAAAGGTTTTTGATGTTTTCTTTGGTAAAACTGTGGTACAATGTTGAAGAAAGGTACAGCAGGACCAGTGATGTGCCAAAAATGGTAAAGCTTACCACATGCCATGCGTTCCCTTTTTTTACGGCAAATACTGTTAAAATAACAAGTGCAGCAATGCTGAGCAAAGTACCAACTCCGTGGGTAATGCTGTTAATAATTTCTTCCCCGGTTGTTAAAGCCCGGTATTCTTTATTTTTACTCATATTTTTTAACCTTCGAACAAAACTACAATTAATTCGAAAATACAACTATTTATTCATGCTAAAAACAGCATTTTCCGAGTATAATTAACTTTGATTGGATAAAAACTCAACTGTTTTACCGGGATCGGAAACAACTTAAATTGATTTACATTTTTAATTTCACTAATGTAGTCAATTCTTTTTGGTTCTGATTTAGCCTGTTGCAACGAATATGTCATTATTCAAAATAGTTATGTAGTTTTTCTAATTCCGATGTTTTATTGTACATTCATCGCCTGATAACAGAATATGTATGGAATTTCCGCAAGTAAGAAACGATAATGTCAGCCAGTTTTTAAACCGCGATGAAATTGTACTCG
>JBMCIT010000007.1:0-15188 GCA_048616715.1 Tangfeifania sp.
GGCTGAAAGGAAAAGGAATGCCGGTTTACAACCAGCCGGGAGTTCATGGCGATTTGTATGTGCAGCTAAATGTGGTTATCCCAAAAAATTTGAGCCCTGAAGAAATCAAACTGTTTGAAAAATTACAGGAACTGCGAAATAAACATACCTACAGTCATAATTAAAAAACGGAGATATTATGTTGGCAACCTATTACGAATACAATTACACTGACCCGCTTATTGAGGCATTCCTTTCAAGAATGAACGACCTCAATTATCACTATTATGCAAGTGAATTGCTAAGCCGGCTGATGCAATCCGATGATTTCGATTTCAATGCATCCGTGCGAAAGGCAATCGCCATCCTTCGCCTGACCGGAATTCCGGTGCAACAGCATTTTTCCTGTGTTTATCGTTCGGCGGCCCAGGAAACCCGGCGCGACTGGAAAATGTCGGAGCTGGCGTGCAGTTTGGTCGTAATCAGTGCAGAACCTGCCAATATTGAAATAACAAAAATACAAAACGCTTTTTTGGATTACCTGGGAGTTTGATGTGAATTTCAATACCATAAATTGTTTAACCAAAAATTTGGAAGATGAAAATAGCTTTTATAGGAACTTACCCTCCAAGGCAATGCGGTATCGGTACATTCACCCATAATCTGGTAAAAGCTGTCGTATCGAATACCGACAGCAAAAAGATAGCAAAACATGCCATGATTGTTGCTATTAATGAAAATGAACAGAACTATGATTATGCCGAAGAAGTAAAGCACGTTATACGCCAAAACCAGCAAAGCGATTATATCGAGGCGGCTAAGTATATCAATTACAGCGATGCCGAGGTGTGCATCCTGGAACATGAGTTCGGTATTTTTGGCGGCGATGACGGTGTATTTATCCTACCTCTGATCCACCGGCTTGAAATTCCGTTGATCGTGACATTTCACACTGTCCTGAAAGAACCTTCCTACACCCAGCGTTCCATTGTGGAAGAAATCGGCAAAAAAGCTGCCCGTATTGTTGTGATGAGTAAGCGCGCAATGGATTTTTTGAGCGACATTTACAAGATACCAAAAGAAAAAATTGTTCTCATTGAACATGGCGTTCCTGAATTTGATAAAATTTCCCGCAAACAGGCGAAACAAAAAAACGGCCTCACGGGAAAAAAAGTGCTGTTTACTTTTGGTTTACTTAGCCGGAATAAAGGAATAGAAACTGTCATTCATGCCCTGCCTCAGGTTGTAAAAAAGCATCCCGACCTGATATATGTTGTACTCGGAGCCACGCATCCCAACATATTGAAACATGCAGGTGAAGAATACAGAGATTATTTAAGAAGACTGGTAAAAAACCTGGAACTGGAAAAACATGTACATTTCAATAACCGCTTTGTAACAGAAACCGTTTTATTTGAATACCTGAATGCCAGCGACATCTACATCACTCCCTATTTAAGCGAAGCACAGATAACCAGCGGTACGCTGTCGTATGCCGTGGGGGCAGGTTGTGCCGTAGTTTCCACTCCCTACTGGCACGCGCAGGAACTACTGGATAACGGCCGCGGAAGGCTATTTGATTTTAAAAATTCAGAAGAACTGTCAACTATTCTTACCGAACTTTTGGATGATGAGGATAAGCTGATATCCATCAGGGAAAAAGCTTTTGAATACGGCAAAAAAATAAGGTGGCCAAAAATCGGCAAACAATACCTGTACCTTGCCGAATATGTAAACGATAACTGGGATAAGGAGAAGGCCCTTGAGAAACAACCCATCGATATCAGGATGTTGCCTTCGTATAACCTGGAACATATTCGCAGGTTAACAGACGATACGGGGATTGTCCAGCACGCCAAATACGGAATCCCAAACCTTAAGGAAGGCTACTGCGTAGATGACAATTCACGGGCATTGATTATGGCATTAATGGCTTACCGGCAAAACAAGGACAAGGAGGTATTGCGCTTGATACCTGTGTATTTAAGTTTCATTCATTACATGCAGCGTGAAAACGGCAATTTCCGAAATTTCCTGAGTTTCAGCAGGCAATACCTTGATGAATACGGCTCAGAGGATTCTTTTGGCCGGACCATCTGGGCGCTTGGGTACCTGCTGCGATTTCCCCCCAACGATTCATTCCGTCAGATCGGACGGGAAATTTTCTTCAAATCGGTTCAGCATTTCGAGCGGATTGAAACCATAAGGGGGGCTGCAAATACAATCATCGGAATCTGCTATTATCTGAAAGAAGCCCAGGATGAAGGTATGGTTAAAATCATGAACCGGCTTGTGAATATCATTACTTCGGCCTACAAAAAAAATAAAAACAATAACTGGAAATGGTTTGAAAATGAAATGACATACGACAATGCCGTTATTCCTTTAGCGCTTTTTTCAGCTTTCGAAATAACAGGGGATGAAGAAATGCTAAGTATAGCAATGAAATCGACCGTATTTCTGGAATCAAAAACCATGTCAACCGACTATTTTATTCCTGTGGGAAACAAAGGATGGTTGAAAAAAGATGGTATAATGCCTGAATACGACCAACAGTCGGTAGATGTAATGGCCATGATATTGCTTTACTACCAAATTTTCCAGATTACAAAAAACAAAGAATACATCGAAAAAATGTTCAAATGCTACTTATGGTTTTTGGGTGAAAACTCGTTGCGGCTGCCGCTTTTTGATCACGAAACCCAGGGTTGTTGCGACGGACTGGAGTGGCAGGGCGTAAACCGGAACCAGGGAGCGGAAAGTACACTGGCATACTGGATCTCACACCTGACGGTTTTGGCAGCTCATGAAAAAGAACATTTGTATTTGAAAAAATAAACCATTCAAACTTTCTGAAAGATTATGGGACTGGTAACACGCTACAGCAAAAACCCCATTCTCACAAAAAACGATGTGCCCTACGAGGTGGCAACCGTGCACAATGCAGGAGTTACCAAATTCAACGGGGAATACATGATGCTTTTCCGTTCACACAAACACAATGGAAGAAGCATCCTTGGCCTGGCACGAAGTAAGGACGGTTATAATTTTTCGGTAGATGAAAAACCATTCATGACACCGGCAAAACAAGGAGATTTTGCCGAATACGAAGCTTTCGGAATCGAAGATCCGCGCATCACTTTTATTGACGGCGAATATCTTATATCGTATTCGGCATACTCCAAACATGGGGTGCGGATTGGGTTGGCAAAAACAAAAGACTGGAAAACAGTGGAACGGTTTGCCCTGATAACCGAGGCGGACTACCGGAATGTGGTCGTCTTTCCTGAAAAATTCAACGGATTGTATGCCCGGTTAGACAGGCCACATTCGGAAATCAGCCCCTGGTCGATGTGGATTAGTTATTCACCTGATTTAAAATACTGGGGTGAGTCAAAACTGATACTAAAACCGGAACCATATCATTGGGATGAAATGAAAATCGGCCCCGGCGCGCCTCCCGTTAAAACAGAAAGAGGCTGGTTGAATATCTATCACGGGGTATTCCCGACAATGGACGGAAGCGTTTACCGGCTGGGAGTGGCGCTTCATGATTTGAACGATCCTTCCAAAATCATTGGAGTGGGTGACGACTGGATTTTGCAGCCCGAAGAACCTTACGAATTAACCGGTTACGTGCACAATGTGGTGTTTACCTGTGGCGCCGTTCCGGAGGACGACGGCACATTGAAACTTTACTGGGGAGCGGCCGATTCGGTAATGTGCGTTGGAACGGCGAACATCAGTGAACTGGTGGATTTGTGTTTGACAAACTCCCGGAAAGCGATGTAAGATTAATAACGAAAAACGCTAAAGGCACGAAATTACATTGAATTCTTTAGCGCTGTTCGTGCCTTTCGTTGTTTGATAAATAAATATAGATGAAAGTTGCAGTATTATCACCGGTAGCATGGAGAACGCCGCCACGGCATTACGGCCCGTGGGAGCAGGTAGCGTCGAACATTACAGAAGGTTTGGTTGAAAAGGCCATCGACGTTACGCTGTTTGCGACCAAAGATTCACTTACAAACGGCAAGTTGGAAGGGGTAATTGAAACCGGTTACGAAGAAGATAAAAATACCGACCCCAAAGTGGCCGAATGCCTGCACATTTCCCACTTAATGGAAAAGGCAGATGAATTTGACATTATTCACAATAACTTCGACTTTCTGCCTTTAACTTATTCCGGCCTGATTAAAACTCCAATGGTCACAACCATTCACGGGTTTTCTTCACCGAAAATTGTACCGGTTTACAAAAAATACAACAAATCAAATTATTACGTGTCCATCAGCGATTCCGACAGAAGCCCGGAACTGGATTATATCGCAACTGTGTATAACGGCATCAGTAAAGACCAATTTACGCTGAATGAATCGCCCGATGATTATCTGCTTTATTTCGGAAGAATCCATCACGACAAAGGAACATGGGAGGCGATTCAAATTGCCAAAAAGGCAAAAAAAAGACTGATTATTTCAGGAATTGTCCAGGACCAGGTTTATTTTGAGGAAAAGGTAAAACCCTGGCTCAATAACGACGATATTGTTTATGTGGGAAGTTCGGGTCCTGAAAAAAGAAACAAGTTACTTGGAAACGCCGCTGCGCTGTTGCATCCGATTAATTTCAAAGAACCGTTTGGACTGAGTGTGGCCGAATCGATGTTTTGCGGCGCCCCGGTGATAGCATTTAACAAAGGTTCGATGCCTGAGCTGATTCGCCATGAAAAAACAGGTTTTTTGGTGAACAGTATCGATGAAGCCGTTGATCGCATTCAGGATATTCCGAAAATAAACCGCCCCTACTGCCGGCAATGGGCTGAAGAAAAATTCAGTCGCGAAAAAATGGCAGCCGATTATATTTCGGTTTATAAAAGGATATTGGATGAATGAACTGTTTTACAGATAACCGGTTAAAACCGATTTCAACTGATCTTTTTGCACCAGTCCGGATTGCCGCCATAAAACCTCCCCGTTTTTGAAAAGCGCCAGCGTGGGCACACCCCTGATTTGAAAGCGGCTGGCAATTTCCTGGTTTTTGTCCACATCAATTTTAATAACTTTAATTTTACCTTCCATTTCCCGGGCTAACTCCACCAAGATGGGCGACTGCACCTTGCACGGACCGCACCATTCGGCATGAAAATCTACCAATACGGGAACCTGTGACTGGATTATCGCGTTAAAATTACCTTTCATTTTTTATGGATTTACGTTAAACTTTCTTTTCTCCCAAAATCACTTTAATTTCATTTCTGTCAAGCACTTCTTTTTCCAGCAATTCGGTTGCCATTTTCTCCAGCAAATCCCTTTTTTCCTGTAAAAAATCCTTTGTTTCCTGATAACAGCGGTTAATAATTTCGCTAATCTCTTCATCAATCAGTTTTTCGAGGTGTTCCGAACGCCTTTCAATGCCTGAAGTTTGCCCGAGGAAACCGGGAGAAGAACGGTTAACCAACGAATAATTGGGTAACTTTTCACTCATTCCATAAACCACAATCATGTTTCTGACCAACTGGGCCACACGTTCCAGGTCGTTGGAGGCACCTGTCGATATTTCCCCGAAAGTGATTTCTTCGGCTGCCCGCCCTCCGAGCAATCCTTTTATTTTTCCGACAATCTCTTCTTTAGTCATTAAATAACGGTCTTCCAGGGGCATTTGCAGGGTGTAGCCCAACGCCCCAATTCCCCGTGGCACGATTGATACCTTCTGCACCTGGTCGGCGCCGGGTGTAAAATATCCGACAATGGCATGGCCCGATTCATGATATGCGACAATTTTCTTTTCCTTTTCATTGATGATTTTGTTCTTTTTTTCCAGACCGGCAATAATCCGTTCAATAGCAGCCTCAAAGTCCGACATGGTTACCTCCTCCCTGTTATTGCGAACGGCCAGAATTGCAGCTTCGTTGCAAACATTGGCAATTTCGGCGCCTGCAAAACCCGGGGTTTGGGCAGCCAATTGCTTCAAATCAATTTTTGAACTTAATTTCAGGTTCCGTGTATGAACCTTAAAAATAGCTTCGCGCCCTCTCCTGTCGGGCTTATCCACCAAAACCTGCCTGTCAAACCTTCCGGGGCGCAACAATGCCTGATCCAGGACTTCAGGGCGGTTGGTTGCACCAATAATGATTACGCCCGAACTGGCATCAAAACCATCCATTTCCACCAGCAGTTGATTCAGCGTATTTTCCCTTTCATCGTAGCCGCCCCCGTAAGCCACATTGTTTCCCCTGCTTTTTCCAATGGCATCCATTTCATCGATAAAAATAATGCAGGGAGCCAATTGTTTGGCCTGTTTGAACAGATCCCTTACACGGGCCGCGCCCACACCAACAAACATTTCAACAAAATCAGAACCGCTCAGGTTAAAAAACGGTACCCCTGCTTCGCCGGACACAGCCTTCGCCAGCAATGTCTTTCCCGTACCTGGAGGGCCAACCAGCAACATTCCTTTTGGTAATTTACCGCCAAGCCCGGTATATTTTTTGGGAGACTTAAGAAACTCAACCAGCTCTTTCACCTCTTCAATGGCCTCATCCACTCCGGCAACATCGGAAAAACGAACCTGATTCTCCGGCGATTCTGCCTGTATTTTTGCCTTGTTTTTCCCGAGATCGAGCATTTGATCTCCACCAAATCTCCGAAAAATAAACCCCCACAACACAATGAAAAACAGGATGGGCAAAACCCAGTTTAAAAAGAAATTTCTCAGTGTATTTGATTCATATTTTCCTTCAAAATTAATTTTCGCTGTTTTCAGCTTTTCAATCAATGCTTCATCGGGATAGCCCGGGATTCGATTTACAATAAACTGCCGGGCCACCTGATTTTCTATGGATGGAACGCGTAAACGCCAGGGCGCAGTGGGCGCATGTGTCATGCTGTGCTCCGAGCTATCGGTTTCAGTTTTTAATTCACCGATAATCTTGTTTTCAAAAACTACCAGTTGTTCAACCTTTCCTGAATCCACTGCATTTATAAATTCAGTATAAGAAAGTTTTCTTTCACCGGGAGTATCCGGGAAAAAGAGAAATTGCGCCAATAAAATAACCGTAAAAATCACCCAGAAATAGACCAACGAAAATTTTTGTTTCCGTTTCATTTTTTTTTGGTTAAAAGTTATTGTAAAGCTTCCAGTAATTCATCCAAATTTATTCCTGCAAATCCGGTGGCGTAATCGCTCATGGCATAGGGGATGATCAATTCTCCATTGTGTACATAGCTGCCACAGGTGTAAACCACATTCGGCACATAACCTGAGCGTTCACGCTCAACCGGCATTAAAAGCGGTTCTTTTAGCCGGCCAATTACCCTGGCCGGATCGTCCAAATCGAGCAGGCAGGCGCCGAGGCAATATTTACGAACGGGGCCAACGCCATGTGTAATAAGCAGCCAGCCTTTTTCGGTTTCAATGGGTGATCCGCCATTTCCAACCTGCACCAGTTCCCAGGGAAAAACAGGTTCAGATAAAATCTGTGCATTGCTCCAGCGAACAAGTTTATCAGAAAACATGATGTAATTGTTCACTCCGTCGATGCGACTAATCATTACATATTTGCCGTTCACTTTTCGGGGAAACAATGCCAGATTTTTATCAATAGCAGCCTTGCCTTGAAGTGGAAATATTTTAAACGAATAAAAATCTTTGGTTTCGATGAGTTTGGGCAAAATGGTATAACCGTCAAAAGCCGTGTAGGTACCGTAATAAACAACATCGCCGCCCGGTTTGGTGAATTGAACAAAGCGGGCATCTTCAATCCCGTTTTTCTCGAATTTGGAGATTGGAAAAATTACCCGTTCGTTCAAATCGGTATCCAGTGAAAACCGGATTTCGGTGTGCGAGTCGGCAAGCCAAAGGATTTCATCCAGTGCTTTTATTTTTTCCATACCAAATCCACCGTTATTCTCCTTAGTGTTTCGCACGGCTTCTTTTATTTGATCGAAAATGAATTTGCCGGGAAGTTGGCGGGTTACCAAACCATAAAAATCATGGGCAATATCCATTTCCTTCAGCTTGTCTTCAAAAGAGTCTTTATCATACACATAATTTTTAACACGCTCGGCCTCATCAATCTGGTGAGCGGCATCATCGAGTGAGATGGAATTGTCAGCGTTAATTATGGCCCGCCGGAAAACCAGTGAAGATATGTGTCCTTCGCCGGTAGCACGCAGACTAATTATCACGCGTTTCTGCCCCGGTTCAAGACCACTTTGGTCGGGGTCTTCTACTATCGACGGGTTAAAAAGTGCTGCCGACTCAATGGAGTATTCCATGGAAAAATAGGAACCTATCAGCAACTTCCGGTATTCGGAAACCTGGCCCGAACCGTGGACTTTTTTTACCAGCGACTCTACTTTTTTGTAATGATTTTTAAAAATAGAGGTTATGCTCCGGTGGCGCGGGGAAAATTCCCTTAGAATCTGGATCATCCATTCGTGCACTTCATCTTCAGGCATAGCCAGTATATGAGTTAACAGTTTCTCTGCACGCTCTTCACCGTTAAAGAAAAACCGGGCAATAACCCGGTTGTTGTCTGGGAAAATCATCGTATCCTTTCTGGTAACCTGTAGTTTCATAAGACAAATTGAATAAAAATGAATACAATTGTCACAGTTATCTCTCACATAAATTTCAGTAACAATTTTACTCAAATTTTGTCAAATCTGCCATTATTTTTTTGTTTGACTCAAAATAAATATTAACAGAAACTACAGGCCAAAAGCATAATAATAAGTTCCCGGATAATCTTCATACACCCCTTCGAGCATTACGCCACCTTCGGTATTATCGAGAATTTTTACAAATTCATCGATAGATTTGATCTCATCACCGTTCACTTTGGTAATAATGAAACCCACCCGGACATCTGTGGTATTCTGTAACTTTCCGGGATACAATTTGGTAATGCGCAACCCGTGGCTTATATCAAGTTCTCTGGCAGTTTTCCGGTCGATTTCCTCGAGTTCAATGCCAAGAACATCCAGAATTTCAATGGCTGGTCGTTCGTACATTTTTTCTTCGCCTTCCTGGTTCCGCAAGGTTACCAGAAATTCAAGTTCATCTCCATCCCGGTCAACTTTAAGCGAAACTTTATCGCCCGGATGGCGACGCCCGATAATTTCCAGGAGTCCGGCTGATGTAGAAACCTCTTTACCATCCACTTCGGTAATTACATCGCCTACTTTTATGCCCGCGTCGCCGGCAGCGCTGTTGGCTGCAATGCTGTCAACATAAACCCCTCTGGTAACATTCAAATCTTTTTCCCTGGCCAGGTTGCCATCCACGCTGCGAATCATAAGTCCGAGATAACCACGCTGTACCTGACCGTATTTTAACAGGTCTTCCACAACTTTTGAAACAATATTGGATGGCACGGCAAAACCGTAACCGGCATAAGCTCCGGTAGGGCTGGCAATCGCTGTATTAATACCGACCAGACCTCCGTTCAGGTTCACCAGCGCCCCTCCGCTGTTTCCAGGGTTAATGGCGGCGTCGGTTTGAATGAACGATTCGATGGCATTCTGATCGGATAAAATATTAATTTGACGGCCTTTCGCACTTACAATTCCTGCTGTTACAGTTGAGTTGAGGTTAAACGGATTTCCAACTGCCAGCACCCACTCGCCTACTTCAATTTCGTCGGAATTTACAAAAGGTAAAGAGGGCAGGTTTTTAGCCTGAATTTGCAGTAAAGCAAGATCGGTCGACGGATCGGTTCCGATGATCTTAGCTTTGAAAACCCGGTTGTCGTCGAGTGTAACCTCAATGTCGTCGGCATCGTCAATTACATGGTTATTGGTTACGATGTATCCATCGGAATTGATGATTACCCCGGAGCCGGCCCCCACTCTTGCCCGCGGGCCACGTTGTTGTGGCTGCGGCTGTTCAAACCGGAACCGCGGCCCGAAAAAATGTTCGAAAAAATCATCCTCAAAAAAATCCCGGAACGGATCGGGATATTGCCTGTACTGGTAACTTCGGTCACTTTGCATCCGGGTTGATTTTATATGCACTACTGCAGGCATTACCTTTTTGGCCACCCCGGTAAATTCGAGTGGAACAATTTCGCCCGAGTCATTTACTGTGTATGCTGCCCCCACCACCGGTGAGGAAGAAAGATGCTCGATTTTTACCGTTCTTTCTACTTCTGACCCAGTAATCAGGAAAGCGCCTAATGTTAGTGTACTTCCCAACACTGCGGCAATTACTAATGACATATATTTTTTCATGGCTCTGCCCTCCCCTCTTTGTCTTTATTTTACATTATAATGAATTTACTTTTGTATATACCGAAATATCAGATTGCAATTGTTTCAGGGATCCATCAATATCCTGAATCCGTTTTTTTACTCCGCTAAAATTATTCTCATTCAACCTTGTTTCTATTTCATTAATCCTGTTATAAATATGTTGATATTCTTCTTCTGTTTTTCCATATCCCAGCATTTCAGAAAAACGTATTTGATACCGGGCATTATTCAAAATGACCAGGATATCCTCTTTTTCAGGACTTTCGTTGTTCGTTAATTTTTCCATTTCGTTAACCATTTTTTGGGCAATGATTAACGGCAAAGGTGTAATGCTCCTTTCAATTGTAATGCCCGACAACATTGAATTCAGTTCACGCAATGCTTTTTCGCGCTCTTTTTCTTTCAGCAACTGATTGGCATTTTTCAAGATTTTATAATAATCTGAAATGGAAATACTTTCGCGGGTAATGCGAAGTTCGCTGGTTAACTTTGTCATCAAATTTTTTGCCTGTTGCAATTCGCCGAGTTCCATTAAAGAATCGATATTAAGGATTATTTCGGTTGCTTCTTCTGCATTTTCAACCCTGTCAATTACCTCAATATTAACCTCAGAAATAATTTTTGTCGGATGGTCGCTGCGAATAATTAAATCTGCTTTTGCAAGAGCTTTGTCAATGTTTTCAATGGCATCGGCATATTTTTCGTTTAAAATTGAAGATATGCCTGAACGCGTTAATGCAATCACATCGGCGGCCTCTTGAATAATATTCTCGTTTCCCAAATCAATTGCAAGATTTATCTCTTTATCTACATGAGTCTGAATCTGTTTTTCAGTCAGGTAAGTTTTTTCCGGTTTTTTCGGTGATCCAATGTGTGGTTCTGTTACTGTTTTATCTTTCCTGTCGCAACCAAACAGCACCATTAAAATAAACACAAGTATATATCCTAATTTAGTTTTCATAGCATTGCCCTCCTCATTTTAAGATTAAACAATCAAAAAAAAATAATAGCGGGCAGGAAAGGAAAATCCTGCCCGCCAATTTTAAGAGACTTTAATTTGTTTAGCCGGTTTGGCTTTGACTGCTTCCTGTTTTGGAAGCGTTACATGAAGAATTCCATCTTTGTATTTTGCCGAAATTTTATCGGCAACTACTACATCTTCCGGTACATTAAATGTACGACGGAATGATTGATAACAAAACTCGCGGCGGGTAACCTTTTCACCGTCTTTTTCTTCTTTTTCATCCGATTTTTCAGATGAAATGGTTAACCTGCCTTTGTCGTAATTCAATTTGAAGTCGCTTTTATTCATTCCCGGGGCAGCAACTTCAATTTCAAAATTATCATCGGTTTCTTTTACATTTACTGCAGGTAATGTAGAATCGGCCCCTGCAAAATTCCAATTGCCCCAATCCATCAAATCCCCTCCAAAAAACCTGTCAACAAAAGAAGGAACTGATGGAAACATTCGATCGGTTAATCTTGCTAAATTCATAATACATTCCTCCTTTCTATTTGGTTTAACTTAATTTTATTTGAAAAAAAAAGTTTGTTTGAAAAAGATTTTTCAACGCCTTAAAATTTTCAAATAATATGCCAAAAGCTTTAATTAAAATGATTAAAATAATAACAATCAATTATTTATAACTATTGAATTACATCTGTAAAAACGATAACTTTTGTCAGCATGAATTGAAAAAATGTCCATCCTGTGACAGGTTGTCAGAAATGAAAGTTATACTTAATTTGTTTTGTTTTCTAATAGATACAGGTATAAAATGGAATACAATTTGATTATAATTTATCAAATTCTTTATAGTTTATAATTATTTATTTGGTAAACACGCTAAAAAGACTGATTAACAAGTTTTAGTTGTTTAGGTAACCTTAAAATAATGAGCTATGAAATATATACTGAATAATACAAAATGCCTGAATGACAAAAATTTACATCGAAAAGTAAAACAGGTTGTAAAAAAACAAATGAACCGTTTATCCCGGTTAACTGACAACTACAGGAAGCCGGTTACTGTAAATATTTTTTTCAACCAGATAGATAATGTTACCTACCAAATATCTGCGGTGGTTGTTTTAAAGCAACATGTAATTTATCTTAAAGAGAAGGAAACAGATATTGAAACCGGTATCTACAAGTTATTTGACAGGTTGAAACTTTCGCTTACCCGAAAAATTCAAAAAGAGAAAAAAGATTATTTGTTCCGGCGCAAAAAAAACAGGTTAAAAAACCTTCATGAGAATATAAAAAATTTACAGGATTTGCGTCAGGAAACTACAAAAGAAACCTTTAAAAAATTTTTAGAAATTTTGCTTCATGATGTTTCACATTACATAGAAAGAAGAATTAAAACTACAGAAGCAGTTACTGAATTGAATAAAGGAAGTGTAAAAGTTGAGGAATTGCTGGATGAATTATTCCTTATTGTATATGATGAATTTGAAGAAATTCCTGTAGAGAAAGAAAAAATAACTGTTTGGCTCTATCAAAAAGCAGATGAACTTCTCGATGAAAGACTTAACGACTATCAGTTTAACAGGGATAAACTGGTTCGGATTGAAACAATTTTGGAAAAAGAACTTGAAGCATTTGACGAACAATTTACCATTGACGCTGATGAAGAAATTATTCCGGTTGAAGAATTGGATGAGCTTATTCCAAAAACCGATGAACATTCAATATATGAACTGCTTTTTAGTGAAGATGAAGAAAGTTTATTAGAAGAAATTACATTAAAACTTAACCAGGATAAAATCCAAAAAATAATCCACCTGGAATTGGCAAAACTACCTGTAAGTGAAAGGTCCATTTTGGATTTATATTTAATCGACCAACTTTCTGAAGAAGAAATTGCAGAAATAAAGAATATGGCGGTAAATGAAATTCAGGATATTATCAATAAAAACACAAACCAAATAAAACAAAGTCTTTCAAAGGCTTTATAAAAAAAGCCCCTCCCAAACCGGAAAGAGCTTTGTAAAAATACGGTATAAATTGTTAATCCAATTTCCTTTTAATGCTGCAACCAACCGGTTGTGTTTCAGCAACAGCAATTTTCTGTCCGTTTGCAAGGCTCATAATTGCTTCTTTCAAATAATGCTTTTTCACTTCGTCAGCATTTTTGTAATTATCGTCAATCGCTCCCTTATAAGCCAGTTTCATATTTCCGTCGAATAAAAATACATGCGGAGTGGTTTGACCGCCAAAAGCATTGGCAATCCGGCTTTCCTCATCCACTACATAATAAAAATTGTAATCTTTATTTTCGGCTTGCTTTTTCATTTCTTCAAAAGAATCAACCCCATCGCGGTTCTTATGATTGGAATTCAGAACAATCAT
Source organism: Tangfeifania sp. (assembly GCA_048616715.1). Taxonomy (GTDB): domain Bacteria; phylum Bacteroidota; class Bacteroidia; order Bacteroidales; family Prolixibacteraceae; genus Tangfeifania. The sequence continues at coordinate 13,588 of JBMCIT010000007.1, forward strand.
TCCAACATCGTTTTTGTCGGCCCATTTTTTTATTTGATGATACCGGTCTTCCCAACGTAAAACAAACGGACAGGTAGTACACGAAAACATAACAAGTAATCCGTTATCTTTTGCAACATCGGTAAGTGAAACCTTTTCGCCGTTAACAGCCAGCATTTTCACATCGGTATATTTTGCTTCACTTCCAATTCCTATTTGCCCGTCGCCTCCCGATGCAAAAACCGGAACAGCAAATAGAGTCATTAATAATACAAGAAGTTTTTTCATAATACTTTAATTTTAAAATTAAATACCTTAAACTCTTTTTTGTTTTCTAAACATTTCTTTTAAGCGGAATGTTCATTGAAAGGTAGTATTGCGCAAAATTTTAACATTTAACTGAAAACCAAATGGATATACATTCTTTGCGAAAAGAATACAAATTTAAGGTACTCAACCGGAAATCAGTCGATAAAAACCCGTTCAAACAATTCGAAACCTGGCTCAACGAAGCCATTAAATCAGAAATTATGGATCCCACCGCAATGACGGTGTCAACGATTGATGAAAACAGTTTCCCGCAAAGCCGCATTGTCTTGTTGAAATATTTAGATGAGAATGGTTTTGTTTTTTTTACAAACTATAAAAGCCAAAAGGGAAAATCAATTGAAAATAATCCGTCAGTGTCGTTGCTGTTTTTCTGGCCTGAATTGGAACGACAGGTCAGAATCGATGGTTTTGCAAATAAAACCAGCAAAACTCTTTCGGAGAAATATTTTCACTCGCGGCCACTTGAAAGCCGTATAGGTGCTTGGGCTTCGGAGCAGAGCAGCAAAATCCCCAACCGGAAATACCTTGAAAAACGCTTCGGATCGTTTAAAAAGAAATTTGGTTTTGCCCCTCCCCTGCCTGATTTTTGGGGTGGTTTCAATGTAAGCCCGGTAAAAATAGAATTCTGGCAGGGACGCGAAAACCGTCTGCACGATCGGATTTTGTACGAAAAAACAGAAAATGAATGGAAAATAAAGCGGCTTGCTCCATAAAATAAAAACATCCTGCACACGGCTTAAATTGTGCCAGCAGAATTTAGTTGGCAACAGGCAAAAGTGCAGTGGGCAGGTCCTTTTTTCACTGTCAATTTCCCTTTGTTAAATATATCTGCATACCATTGACAAATGACTTTCTTTACCCTCCAAAATCAAGATTGAATTTTTGTTTCAGCAATTCGAGTTTGGGATTTTTCTTCAGCATTTCGCTATACTTATCTGCATCAGTATAAATAATCTTCTCTTTTTCAGAATGCGAGATTTTTGTAACGAGCTGAATTTTCGAATTTTTCAGTTCTTTTCTCAACCACGAAACAAGCTCAGGCTTCACACTGTTAATCAAATCTTCCTGTACTGAATTGTCGATTTCCAAAACCAATTGAAAGTTTTCCGTTAATTCAGGTGCTTTTGAAAGTGTTGACTGCAGGTTTGGCCTGTTGTGCAACCGCTCTAAATATTGCTCCCATTTTAACTTCAGCTGCTCTTTGGAAAAATCTTCCAGTTCACCGGCCCTGCTGTAAATTTCGTGCTGTTCTTTTGCCGATAATTTTTCTTCCTCAAATTTCCCGGCCAGCG